>CAMCNQ010000302.1 GCA_945875955.1 Limnohabitans sp. Rim8
CTTGCGCTACGGTTTCAATTCGGGCATTTCCATCTCCGATGAAATGTCGCGTTACTGCTTCATCTGGTTGACCTACATCGGGGCCATGGTGGCCATGCGCGGCAAGGGCCATTTGGGTGTGGACACCTTGGTGCGTCGCTTGTCCTTGCGCGGCAAACAGGGGTGTTTTTTCATCAGCGAGGTTTTGATGCTGCTTTGCAATGCGCTCTTTTTTTGGGGCACCTGGCAAATGCACGAGTTGCAAGTGACCAACATCTCGCCCGTGGTGGGCATTTCCATGATCTGGATTTATGGCATCGGTTACGTGACGGCCAGTGTGATGGCGGCAATGAACCTCAACCAATTGCGCTTGTTGCTCACCGGTCGCCTGAAAGAGGAAGATTTGGTGATGGTGGTGGAGTCTGAGGACACGGTGGTGCTCGACGAATTGCAGCCCAAAGGCATGACACCGAGTGCCACGACCCCCGAAGCGCGAGGCCGCGCATGACCATCGCCGTTTTTGTATTCAGCTTGCTGGGTGCCATGGCACTGGGCATGCCGATTGCCTATGCCTTGTTGGTCTGTGCTTTGAGCTTGATGGCCTACATGGCCAGCAACGGCATGATCAACGCTTTTGACAGCCAGATCTTGGCGCAGCGTTTCGTCGACGGGGCTGACAATTTCCCCCTGCTCGCCGTGCCTTTTTTCTTGTTGGCGGGTGAGTTCATGAATGCGGGCGGTTTGAGCCGCCGGATTGTGAATTTGGCCATGGCCTGGGTGGGTCATTTCAGGGGCGGTCTGGGTTACGTGGCGGTGATGGCCGCCGTCATCATGGCTTCGCTGTCGGGCTCGGCGGTGGCCGACACAGCGGCTTTGGCGGCCTTGCTGATTCCAATGATGAAACGGGCCGGCTACAACGTGGGCCGCTCGGCTGGTTTGATTGCTTCAGGCGGCATCATCGCGCCGGTGATCCCGCCCTCCATTGGCTTCATCATCTTCGGTGTGGCGGCCAACGTGTCCATCACCAAGTTGTTCCTGGCCGGCATTGTTCCGGGCCTGTTGATGGGGGTGGCGATTGGCCTGACTTGGTGGTGGGTGGCCAAGCGCGAAAACGTGCAGCCGGGACCGCGCATGAAGCTGTCAGAAAAGCTGCAGGCCACCCGTGAAGGCATTCTGGCTCTGGGTTTGCCTGTCTTCATCATTGGGGGCATGAAGTTCGGCGTCTTCACCCCCACCGAGGCGGCGGTGGTGGCGGCGGTTTACAGCTTTGTGGTGGGGGCTTTTGTGTACCGCGAGTTGCAGTGGTCCAAACTCTATGGCCTGACCTTGGCGGCGGGCAAGACCACGGCGGTGATCATGTTTTTGGTGGCTGCAGCCATGGTCAGCGCCTGGCTGATCACGGTGGCCAACATTCCCGCCGAGGTGGCCCGCATGATGGAGCCTTTGATGGGCAACAAGACCTTGCTGATGGTCGTGCTCATGCTCTTGGTGGTGGTGGTGGGCACTGCGCTCGATTTCACGCCCACTGTGCTGATTTTGACGCCGGTGCTGATGCCCTTGGTCATCAAGGCCGGCATCGACCCGGTTTACTTTGGCGTGTTGTTCATCATGAACAACGCGATTGGCCTGATCACACCGCCCGTGGGCACCGTGCTCAACGTGGTGTGCGGTGTGGCCAAAATCAACATGGACACCGCCTTCAAAGGGGTCTTGCCTTTTTTATACGCCCAACTGGCCGTGCTGGCCTTGTTGATTGCTTTTCCCACCATTGTCCTTGTACCTTTGAAGTGGATGATGAGTTGATTTTTTGTAACCCAGTGTGTTTTTTTTAAAAGGAGACAGTCATGTTGAAACGCAGAAATCTGGTGGCCCTGATTGCGGGCACTTTCTTGGTGGCATCGGGCGCCATGGCGCAATTTGCCGAACGCAACATCAAGTTCACCAACGGCGTGAACGAAGACCACCCGGTGGGCGTGGGTGTCAAGAAAATGCAAGAAATTCTGGCCGCTAAAACCGGCGGAAAAATGAAAATCACCGCCTTCTGGGGTGGCTCGGCTGGCGGCGATTTGCCCGCCACACAGGCTTTGCGCGCGGGCACCCAAGAGATGGTGTGCACTTCCAGCTCGCCGCTGGTGGGCATCATCAAAGAGCTGGGTGTGTTTGACCTGCCTTTCTTGTTTGCCAATGAAAAAGAAGCCGATGCTGTGCTCGATGGCGCAGCGGGCAAATACTTCAACGCCAAGCTCGAAGCGGCCGGTCTGGTGAATCTGGCTTACTGGGAAAACGGTTTCCGCAACCTGACCAACAGCAAGCGCCCTGTGACCAAGCTGGAAGACTTTGATGGTGTGAAAGTTCGCGTGATGCAGAACAACATTTTCTTGGACACCTTCAAGACCCTGGGCACCAATGCTGTGCCCATGGCCTTTGGCGAGGTGTTCACCGCTTTGGAAACCAAGACCATTGACGGCCAGGAAAACCCGTTTGTGACCATTGAGACCTCCAAGTTCAACGAAGTGCAAAAGTACCTGAGCGTGACGCGCCACGCTTATACGCCCTTTTTGGTCTTGTACAGCAAGAAGCTGTGGGACCAACTCAACCCCCAAGAGCAGGCCGTGCTGCGTGAAGCCGCCATGGAAGGCCAAAAAGTTCAACGCGCTGCCAACCGCGCTTTGAACGAAAAATCCTTGACCAGCCTCAAGACCAAGGGCATGCAAGTGAACGAGGTCAGCACAGCCGAGCAAAACCGCATCCGTGCCAAAGTGGCTTCGGTGTATGACAAGCACAAAGACTCCATCGGTGCCGACGCCATCAAGGTGGTGCAAGACGAGTTGAAAAAGTCACGCGGCGGTTGATCCCCTGCGCTCAGCCTTTTTGCTGAACCACCAAGCTCCACAGCCTACCGCTGTGGGGCTTTTTTAATGTCTGAAATTGAAACCGCCATGAAAATCACCCAACTCGAAACCATCCGCCTGGACGAATTCCCCAACATCATCTGGGTGCGCTTGCACACCGATGAGGGCTTGGTGGGCTTGGGCGAAACTTTCATGGGGGCGCAAGCGGTCGAAGCCTATTTGCACGAATGGGCAGCGCCCAAGTTGCTGGGGCAAGACCCGCTGGCCATTGAGTCTCGCCTGCGCGATGTGACCGGTTATTTGGGCTGGCGGGGCTCTGGTGTGGAAACGCGTGGCAACTCGGCAGTCGACATCGCCTTGTGGGACATTTTTGGCAAAGCCGCCAATATGCCCCTGTACACCGCGCTGGGCGGCAAAAGCCGCGATGAAATCCGCGTCTACAACACCTGCGCGGGCTACCAGTACATCCGCAGCAATGTCAACCAGACCAGCAGCAATTGGGGCCTAGGCAACAACGCCGGGCCTTATGAAGACCTGCAAGGCTTTTTGCACCGTGCCGACGAGGTGGCCGAGTCGCTGCTGAGCGAGGGCATCACCGGCATGAAGATTTGGCCCTTTGATGTGGCGGCTGAAAAATCACATGGCCAGTACATCAGCCCACAAGACCTGAACACCGCGCTGGAGCCATTTCGCAAGATTCGCAAGGCGGTGGGCGACAAGATGGACATCATGGTCGAGTTCCACAGCCTGTGGCGATTGCCCATGGCGCAAAAAATCTCACGCGCACTGCAAGAATTCGACACCTTTTG
>CAMCNQ010000303.1 GCA_945875955.1 Limnohabitans sp. Rim8
CGCAAAAGCTAACAACGCGCAGGACACACCAGCTGCGCGACTATCGGGCTTGATTGACGCGCTTTTTTGGCGTGTGCCCCGAGGTCTGTGTTGTGGGGCGAGTTTCATTTTTCTGGATGTTGACGTCGACTTTCCTATGAAACCCCCGCCGGTTAGGGTTGGGCATTGGCTTCACGTTGGGTGAGGGGGCCTTAATCCTCGCCATCAAGGCCCACGAAGCGGCCCCTGTCAACTGCCTCATTGGAACTGCGAGAATGAGTCAAAGCGCGTGTTCGGTGTGTTTGGGTTGTTTGACCCACGACGTTCCGACTTTTTTTCTGAGCAATTCATCGGCATTTTTTCTACCAATGAGCCATTCTGACGTTCTAGAAAACGAAAACATCGCTTCAAGCCAATCGCCAAGCCCATGGCGCCTGTCTGTCGCCCCCATGATGGATTGGACAGACCGGCACTGCCGGTTTTTCCACCGCCTGCTGACCCGTCACACCTTGCTTTATACCGAGATGGTGACCACCGGTGCCTTGCGCCATGGCAGCGTTCAGCGGCATTTGCGGTTCAACCCCGAAGAACACCCGGTGGCCCTGCAACTGGGCGGCAGTGATGCGGCCGATTTGGCACACGCCGCCAAGCTGGGCCAGGAATGGGGCTATGACGAAATCAACCTGAACTGCGGCTGCCCGAGTGACCGCGTGCAGCGCGGCGCTTTTGGCGCCTGCTTGATGAACGAACCGCGTACCGTGGCCGACGGCGTGAAAGCCATGCTGGATGTGGTGGATGTGCCGGTGACGGTGAAGCACCGCATTGGCATCGACCGGATTGAAAGTTACGACTTTGTGCGCGATTTTGTGGGCACGGTGAGCGATGCGGGTTGTCGCGTGTTCATTGTTCACGCCCGCAATGCCTGGCTCGATGGCCTCTCGCCCAAAGAAAACCGCGAGATTCCGCCGTTGCGTTACGAGTTGGCCTACCAACTCAAACACGATTTCCCAGGCTTGGTGATCGCGGTCAATGGGGGCATCAAAACCAATGAGGACATCGCCAGCCATTTGCAGCACGCCGACGGGGTGATGGTGGGCCGAGAGGCCTATTACAACCCTTGGCAGTTGCGCACTTGGGATGCTGACTTTTACGGTGAACCGCAAACCGAACTCAGCCGCGAAGCGGTGGAAGAGGCGATGGTGGCCTACATGGAGCGGGCCTTTGCCGAAGATGGCTGCCCTTGGTATGCCATTGCCCGCCACATGCTGGGTCTGTACCACGGGCAACGCGGTGGGCGATTGTGGCGTCAGGTCTGGAGCGACCACAAGCTCAAGCCCTTGCCGCCGCGTGAAGTCTGGCAACTGGCCCGTGCGGCGCTGGCGCGGGGCGCGGTGGTCACCGACTGACCATCATCGGCAGATTTACTGCGCCGCCTGCAAGCCGTTCTTGAAGTGCGCCGACATGCGCTCGGCTGCCAATTCGGGCTGTCGCTCGACCAAGGCCTGAACAATGGCTTGGTGCTCGGCCAAGGATTGCTCGATGCGGCCCTCCTTGAACAGTGAGCTGTGCCGGTTGAGTTTCATCACTTTGCGCAGGTCCGCCACCATTTGGTCGCGCCAGCGGTTGTTGGCCATTTCCAGCAAAAGCATGTGAAAAGTTTCGTTGATTTCGAAGAATCGGTCGCGGTCGTGGGTGGCCTTTTCCAGCGCTTGGTGCAAAGCCGTGATTTGCGCCATTTGCTCGGCGCTGGCGTTTTGCGCCACCACGCGTGCGGCGTCCGACTCCATCAAGGCCAGCAGGTGGTAGACGTCGCGCAGGTCTTTGTCACTGACCTCCGTCACATAAGCGCCCCGACGCACCTTCATGGTCACCAGGCCTTCGGCGGCCAGCACCTTCAGGGCTTCACGCAAAGGCGTGCGGCTGATGCCCAAAGCCTCGGAGATGCGCAACTCGTCAATCCAGCTGCCGGGCTCCAGTTCGCGCGCGAAGATGCGCTGGCGCAGGAGTTCGGCAACTTCTTCGTACAGGGCGCGCGGTGCAAGTGAGAGGGCAGACATGATGAAAAAATGATCGGTTCAACCGGGTCGATTGTAAGCCGGGTAAAATATTTTGAATCAATAATTATGAATCACAGCTGTTGTCAGCCGACCTGCCCTTTGGAAATGCCAAAATCCAGGCCAGTCATTTTTGTCTCGAAAGCACCGCGCCATGACATCCAAATCTTATGAATTCAACGCCTCCAACCTTGAAGCCTGGCAAAAAGCAGCGGTCAAGTCGGCCCCCGGCGGTGACGTGACCGCGCTGAACTGGAAAACGCCCGACGGCATCGTCGTCAAGCCGCTGTACACGGCGCAAGACACGGCCAACTTGCCTTACACCAACACGCTGCCGGGCTTTGAGCCGTTTTTGCGCGGCCCGCAGGCCACCATGTACGCGGTGCGGCCTTGGACGATTCGGCAGTACGCGGGTTTTTCAACCGCCGAAGAATCCAACGCGTTTTACCGCAAAGCCTTGGCGGCAGGCGGGCAGGGTGTATCAGTGGCTTTTGACTTGGCCACGCACCGGGGTTACGACTCGGACCACCCCCGCGTCGAAGGCGATGTGGGCAAGGCAGGGGTCGCCATCGACTCGGTCGAGGACATGAAAATCCTGTTTGACCAGATTCCTTTGGACAAAGTCTCGGTCGCCATGACCATGAACGGCGCGGTGTTGCCGGTGCTGGCGGGTTATGTGGTGGCGGCTGAAGAGCAGGGCGTGGCGCAAGACCAGTTGAGCGGCACCATTCAGAACGACATTCTGAAAGAGTTCATGGTGCGCAACACCTACATCTACCCGCCTGAACCCTCGATGAAGATCATTGGCGACATCATCGAGTACACGGCCCAGCACATGCCCAAGTTCAACTCGATCTCGATCTCGGGTTACCACATGCAAGAAGCCGGGGCCAACCAGGCGCTGGAGATGGCCCTGACCCTGGCCGAAGGCAAAGAGTATGTCAAAACCGCCATCGCCAAGGGCATGGATGTGGACGCGTTTGCCGGTCGCCTGTCTTTTTTCTGGGCGGTGGGCATGAACTTTTATCTGGAGATTGCCAAGATGCGTGCGGCGCGCTTGCTGTGGTGCCGCATCATGAAAGGCTTTAACGCCCAAAACCCCAAGAGCCTGATGCTGCGCACGCACAGCCAGACCTCGGGTTGGTCGCTCACCGAGCAAGACCCTTACAACAACGTGGTGCGCACCACCATCGAGGCCATGGCAGCCGTGTTTGGCGGCACCCAGTCCTTGCACACCAACTCATTTGACGAGGCGATTGCCTTGCCCACCGAGTTCAGTTCGCGCATCGCCCGCAACACGCAACTCATCATCCAAGAAGAAACCCACATCACCAACGTGATCGATCCTTGGGCGGGCAGCTACATGATGGAGAGCCTGACGCAAGAGATGGCCGACAAGGCCTGGGCCATCATCGAAGAAGTCGAAACCATGGGCGGCATGACCAAGGCCGTGGGCAGCGGCTGGGCCAAGCTCAAGATCGAAGCAGCAGCCGCTGAAAAGCAAGCGCGCATCGACTCGGGCAAAGACGTCATCGTGGGCGTGAACAAATACAAGCTGGCCAAAGAAGACCCGATCGAGACCCTGTCGATTG
>CAMCNQ010000304.1 GCA_945875955.1 Limnohabitans sp. Rim8
CTGCTTCGTCAGCCCCTCGGCCGTGCCCAACTGCCGGGTTTAGGTTAAATGAGCGCATCCCCAATTGGGGATATTCAAAAGAAAGCATTTCTGACATATTGAATAATGAAACCACGAATATTTCATAAAAATGCCACTTAATCCAACGCACAGTTCAAATATGGCCATTGAAATCGGTCATGTTTTGAAAATGGCGCGAACCCAACAGGGTTTGTCTTTGGAGGATGTTTGTAAAAAAATGGGCACGCGTGTGGCGCAAATTCAAGCCCTTGAACTTGGCAATGACGTCTATTTTAAAAATGGCACCCAGCCCTTCATTTGGTTTGCCCGTTTGTATGCCAAGAAGCTCGGTGTGGATTTGGCAAGCCTGCAGAACAACAACAGCCGGTCAACCCACGGCCCCATGGCTGGCGCACGGCCAAATTTTCCGGAATTTTTATTGAAGAAAAGCACGTGTTCTTCAAATGGTTGAATCTATTTTGACCAGCACATTCAATCTTTGAAAAAACAGATAAATCCCTGATGTTTCGGTATTGTTTATTACCGTTCACAGGCCATGGCACTGCATTTTTTTCAACATGAATTTAGACGCCCAAACCACCATTTTCATGATTTGTTTCGTGTACCTGATTTTGCACGGCGCGATCTGGTTGGCGTTGCAAGAGTACAGAAGCCATCAGGTGAAGTTGTGGTGCATCTCGGGGATATTCAGCGGGGTGGCGGTGGTCTTGCTGTCCATGCGCGGTCAGGTCTCGGAGTTCTTGTTTTTGTATGTGGCTCAGTTGTTGATGCTGGTTGGCAACTGGGGCCGCATGGTGGCCTTGCGCATGTATTTGTTGCCCAAACCCCAGGGCCATGCTTACAAGCTTTACAACCTGGCTTGCGCCATTTATTTCATTTTGTTTGTGTACCTCATGGCTGTTTTGGACGCCAATTGGGAAGCCTTGTTGTTGTTCAACGCTTTCTACGCGGTGCTGTGTTTCGATTATTTTCGAATCGGCCTGAAGTTGCACAAAATACGTGAATCTTTGGGTGCCAAGCTGCTCATTTGGGGTGGTTTGATCCTGAGCGGCAGTTTGGCGATGCGAACAATCGGTGTGGCCATGGCAGGGACCATTGACGATCTGTATGCCCCAAGTTGGCATCAGGCGGTGATGGTGGTGGGTCAGTTCATGTCCATCACGCTGATGAACATCGCTTTTTTGCGCATTTTTTTAGAGCTGGCTGAGCAACAAAAATTGTCCGTGGCGCATGAATTGACCTTGACAAACGAGCGCGCCGAAGCCATGCAACGCAACAGTTTGAGCTTGCGGCAACTGCTGGATGAGCGCGAAGAAATCATCCGGCAGCTGACGCTGATTAACAAAACAGCAGGGATGGGTGCCTTGGTGGCCAGTTTGGCCCATGAATTGAACCAACCCTTGAGCGTCATTCAGACCAACGCCGACATGATCGATTTGGTGTTGAAAGACCAGGATGGCAAGCTGAGCCATGTCACAAAAATTGACAAGGCCTTGACCAATTTATACAAAGCCAACCAACGCGCAGCCACCATCATCAACACCCTGCGCAACATGTTTGGCCAAGGCCGTAAAACGGTTTCAGAATTCGACTTCAATGAACTGGTCAACGACGTGCTGGTCTTGTGCCAGCCCACCTTGCATCAACATGCGATTGATATTCAAGTTCAATTGGACTCGCAGGTCTTGAACCTCACGGGTGACAAATCGCAATTGCAGCAAGTTTTTTTGAACCTGATCACCAATGCCATTGAGGCATTTCCACCCAGTTTCGAAGGTGCGAAAAACATCACCGTGAAGACCCATTTGGAAAACAAGCAGATTGTGATGAGTGTGGTGGACAACGGCAGTGGCATTGCGCCAGAGATTGAAGCATCGATTTTTGAATTGCTTCGCACCAACAAAGAAACCGGCATGGGTATAGGGCTGTGGCTTTCAAAAACCATAGTCGATGCCCACCAAGGCAGCATCCATTTCACGACGCGCGAAAACCAAGGCACCCGATTTGTGGTCAGCCTGCCCTTGACCACCGAAGTCATGTATTTCTAAATCAAACCCGCTTGCCAGCACGCCCATCCTGAAACAAAAAAGGTTTGTTGCAGGTCCAGAAACCACGTCAATTTCTCGTACGGCCGGTCAATCAGAAATACGAAAAACGGACAGTTCTTTTATCAGCTGGCAAGTCTGAATGGGGCGCTGCCAAGTGTGCAGCCAGGTCTGTTTGGGCTTGATCCATGCGCCTTGCACACACATGCAAAGCGGTATCGAATCGTGCGCTCACCAGCGCAAACAGCAAGGAGATCTGGCCTGCGCCTTCACAGGTAGCGCGTGGCCATGCTGTCCAGCGATGTGGGGCGAATTTGGTGGCCATGCCCGGCGCAACCAAAAGCCTCGAAACGGGCTTTGCAGATGTCGGCTGCGGCTTTTTTGGCCGCCAGCAAGGCTTTGCGGGGGTCGAACTCAGATTTTTGCTGGGCAAACAACTGGCGCATGGCGCCGGTCATGGCCAGGCGGATGTCGGTGTCGATGTTGATTTTGCGCACACCACTTTGAATGCCGCGCACGATTTCTTCAACCGGCACACCGTAGGTCTCTTTGATGTCGCCGCCATGTTCGCGGATGATGCGCAGCCACTCTTGCGGCACGCTGGAGCTGCCGTGCATCACCAAATGGGTGTTGGGAATGCGGGCGTGGATGGCGGCAATGCGCTCGATCGCCAAAATATCGCCCGTGGGGGGGCGCGTGAACTTGTAGGCGCCATGGCTGGTGCCGATGGCGATGGCCAGAGCGTCCACGCCGGTCTGCGCCACAAAGTCTTGGGCCTGCAGGGGGTCGGTCAACATTTGTGCATGGCTGAGCTTGCCCTGGGCACCCACGCCGTCTTCTTCACCCGCCTCACCGGTTTCCAAAGACCCCAGGCAGCCGAGTTCGCCCTCCACCGACACGCCCACCGCATGGGCCAACTCGCACACCTTTTGCGTCACGCCCACGTTGTATTCATAGCTGGCCGGTGTCTTGGCATCGGCCATCAAGGAGCCGTCCATCATCACGCTGGAAAAACCCGAGCGGATCGACTGCTGACACTGGGCTGGCGTGGCCCCGTGGTCTTGGTGCAGCACCACAGGCAAGTCGGGGTGGGTTTCGATGGCGGCCAGCACCAAATGGCGCAGATAGGCCTCGCCCGCGTATTTGCGCGCCCCGGCAGAGGCTTGCAAGATGACCGGGCTGTCGGTGGCTTGGGCGGCCTCCATAATGGCCTGCACCTGTTCCAAGTTGTTGACGTTGAAAGCGGGCACGCCGTAACCGAACTCGGCCGCATGGTCGAGCACTTGTCGCAATGAAACCAATGCCATGGTGAAGGTCCTTGAAAGTAAAAATAAAAGGGCATGCGGTGTCAGGTCCAAGGCTTTATTCAGCCGCAGCGCGCTGGCTCAAGACCACCAAAGCGGGCAGGGTTTTGCCCTCCAGGATTTCCAGGAAAGCGCCGCCACCGGTGGAGATGTAGCCCACCTGCTTGTCGATGCCGTATTTGGCGATCGCCGCCAAGGTGTCGCCGCCGCCCGCGATGCTGAACGCGCTGGATTCGGCGAT
>CAMCNQ010000305.1 GCA_945875955.1 Limnohabitans sp. Rim8
CGAGGGGTCGATTTCCCAGACTTCTTTGATGCCGATCCCGTAGGTCTGCGGGTCACGGCCCTCGTCGAGCTTGAATTTGGCAATCAGCTGTTTGCCCAAATGGCCACGCGCGCCTTCGGCAAACACGGTGTATTTGGCATGCAGTTCCATGCCGAGCTGGAAGTTTTCAGTGGGTTCGCCGTCTTTGCCCACGCCCATGTTGCCGGTGGCCACGCCCTTGACCGAGCCGTCGGCGTTGTACAGCACCTCTGCAGCGGCAAAGCCCGGGAAAATTTCAACCCCCATGCTTTCGGCCTGCTGGCCCAGCCAGCGGGTGAAGTTGGACAGGCTGATGATGTAGTTGCCGTGGTTTTGTGCGCATTCGGGCAAGAGCATGCCCGGGGTGCGGGTGGCACCGGTTTCACTCAGAAAACTCCAGGCGTCGTCGGTTACGGGCTGGTTCAGCGGTGCGCCCAGTTCTTTCCAATTGGGGATGAGCTCGCTCAGGGCCTTGGGGTCCATGATGGCACCCGACAAGATATGTGCACCAGGCTCGCCGCCTTTTTCCAGCACCACCACCGACACGTCCGTGCCTTTTTCGGCGGCCAGTTGCTTCAGGCGAATGGCGGTGGCCAAGCCGCCAGGGCCGCCGCCGACCACGACCACGTCGTAGTCCATGGATTCGCGGGGGCCGTAAGTGCTGAGGATGTCTTCGGGGCTCATAAATGTCTCGACAAAAAGGGGGTAAGGGCGAGGGCCTGAACACACAGGGTGTCGGGCGTGTGACTTATTTTATGCGGCTTGGCTGCGCTTAGCCCGCACAATGGCGAATGGCGATGTCTGCAATTGGACGCCACCCACTTCAAGGAGTTGTCATGGCATATGAAATCGATTTGTCGGGCCGCGTGGCCTTTGTCACCGGGGCCTCGGGCGGGCTGGGCGCGCAGTTTGCCAAAGCCTTGGCCCGCGCGGGCGCGGGCGTGGTGCTGGCCAGCCGCCGGGTGGAAAAGCTCAAAGACCTGCGTGCCGAAATCGAAGCGGCCGGTGGTGATGCGCATGTGGTCGAGCTGGATGTGACCGACCGCCACAGCATTGCGGCGGCCGTGGCCCATGCCGAGACCGAAATGGGCAGCATCGACATTTTGGTCAACAACTCGGGGGTCAGCACCACCCAGCGCATCCAAGAGGTGACCGAAGAAGACTACGACTTCATCATGGACACCAATGTGCGGGGCGCTTTTTTTGTGGCCCAAGAGGTGGGCAAGCGCATGCTGGCCCGCGCCAAGGGGGCAGCGCCGGGCAGTTTCACCGGCGGGCGCATTGTCAACATCGCTTCGATGGCGGGTTTGAAGGTCTTGCCGCAGATTGGCGTGTACTGCATGAGCAAGGCCGCTGTGATCCACATGACCAAGGCGTTTGCCGTGGAGTGGGGCAAATATGGCATCAACGTGAACGCGATTTGCCCGGGCTACATCGACACCGAGATCAACCACCACCATTGGCAAACCGAGCAGGGCCAAAAACTCATCAGCATGCTGCCGCGCAAGCGGGTGGGCCAAGCCCAAGACCTGGACGCTTTGCTGATGCTCTTGGCCAGTGACCAGAGTCATTTCATCAACGGCGCGGTGATCGCCGCCGACGATGGTTTTTCGCTTTAAGGCGGATGGGTCATGAAGCTGGAATTGCCCGAGCACAAAAAACGCGTGCATGAGATGGTCATCCCCATCCGCTGGGGCGACATGGACGCCATGGGCCATGTCAACAACACGGTGTACTTTCGGTACATGGAGATTTTGCGCATCGACTGGTTCGAGCTGATCGGTTGCCGGGCCAACCCGCAAGGCCAGGGCCTTGTCGTCGTCAATGCCTTTTGCAACTTTTACAAGCAACTCGAGTACCCCGGCGACATTGTGGCCAAGATGTACGTGAGCGACCCTGGGCGCACCACCTTTGAAAGTTGGTGCACTTTGGAGCGCAGTGACTTGCCAGGCGTGGTGCATGCTGCGGGTGGGGCGACCACGATTTGGGTGGATTTTCCCCAACAAAAAGCGGTCGATCTGCCCGATTGGGTCAGGGCCATGGTCAGCGACTGAGCCTGCCAATTCAGGCCTGCGCGCCCACGGCCCGCCACTGGTCAGAATGCTTGTCCAGCCATTCTTTGGATTGTGTGGGGTGCCCGACTTGCATGGGGTGAAAGTCTTTGCGGGTGTAGGCCCACAGGGGTTTGGCCACACGCCAGAGCATGCCGTGGCGACCAAGCAGGAACCTGCTGGCCGACCACCAGGTGCTGGGCAGGAAAAGGGTTTTGTCGCGCCAAAGGTTGTTGACGGTTTGGCGGAAAACGTCTGAGCTGAATTGCAGGGTGACAAACCGGTACCAACGCATGCGCCAGGTGTGGTTGCCGCCCAAGCGCTGGTAAAGGTCAAAGGCCACGCATTTGTGTTCAGACTCTTCGGCGGCATGCCAGCGCCACAGGGTTTTCAAGGGTTCTTCTGCACCCCCAAACCAGTCACCGGGCTGGTCCATGCGTTCCAAGGTCAGGTCGCCAAAAATGGCTGTGAAGTGCTCGACGGCGGCGGTCAGTGCCAACTCGTGCAGGTAGGGTTTTTCACTTTTGCCAAACAGCTTCTCTCGGCCCAAAACCATGCGGCGTTCGGCGCGCGGCCCCCAGTGGTTGATCAGGCCCTGCTTGTCCAGTTGCGCGTTGTACAAGGCGTGCAGGTGGCGGTGGGTGGCCTCTTGCCCAATGAATCCCTTGATCAGGTGTTTGAGCTCGGCGTTCTCGGGGGTGTCGGGCAGGGCCTTGTTGCCCGCCTTGACCGCATCGATGAAAAACTGCTCACCGACCGGGAAGCTCATGGACAGGGCATTGGCGAAAGCGGTCATGAAGGCATCGCCACCGTTCCAGTGGCGTGAAAAGCCGCGGCTCAAATCAACGCTCAGGCGGCGAATGGTCAACTCAGTGGGGGCGTGGCTGGCAGGGTGCATGCGGCTTTTCCAAATTCGGTCAGAATATGAAGATTATTCAGTTTTTTTCGTGGGCTGCAACTCGCAATCTGCTCAGGTTTTAAAAGGGGGTCACCGATGCTCAGCACGAACGCAAAAAACAAGCCCAAAGCCAAGCCAGACGGGCGTCGTGAGCCCACGCAAGCCCGCGCGCAACAGACCATGCACCTGCTTTTCAAAGCGGCGGCTCAGATTTTGGACAAAGAAGGCGAAGCCGGTTTGAGCACCAACAAGGTGGCGGCCACGGCCGGTTTTTCGATCGGCACGCTTTACCAATACTTTCCAAGCAAGGACATGCTGGTGCGCGCCATGGCCGCCCGGGGGCAAGACCTGGTCTTGCAAGAGCTTGAAAATTACCTGAGCGCGCTGGAGGCACGCGAGGACGTGCAGCAAATGGACGGGCGCGAATTGCTGGGCAAAGCCATGCACATCTTGCTGCAGGGCTTTGCCAGCGGCAAAGGCCTGAGCCGAACCTTGGTGCGTTTGGGCTGGTCGCTGGAAAAACCCGAGGAAACCGCCCAGGCGGTGCGCCAAGTGACCGACCGCTTGGCCATCTTTTTTGAACGCATCGACCACCCGGCTTTGCA
>CAMCNQ010000306.1 GCA_945875955.1 Limnohabitans sp. Rim8
CCAGCACCGAATAAAAATCGAGTCGGGCATATTTGCAAGCTAGATCCTGAATACGCAAGTCCTCGCTTGAAGACAAGCGCCTACAAAGCCCCGCCCAGCGCCCCTGCCCCCGTAGGAGCCAGCCTGCTGGCGAAAAGCTTGTGGGGCACAACCATTCGCTTGCAGGCAAGCTCCTACAAAACGCAATACCTTCGCTTGCAGGCAAGCTCCTACAAAACCCAATACATTTGTTTGAATGCAAGCGACAATAAAACGCAATGCATTCGTTTGCCGGCACGCGTCAATAAAACGCGATGCATTCGCTTGCAGGCAAGCGCCTACAAACTGCGGCAAACTGCGGCACGCACCAATAAAATTGCGTACAAAAGAAACCACATCCTCTGTTTGGTGCAATCGGTCTTGTTTTTTGCACCAAAAAGAGGATTTATAAGGGATGAACCTGACAAGTGCCGTGGGTGGCTTGGTTGATAATGGGCACCGAATTTGCTAGACAAGATTCACCATTTGTTTGAACCTGGAGCCCTTATGACCAAGCGTTTTTTCCTCAAGGCCACCGCTGTTTTGGCCGCTGTTGCTGCTTTCGGTACAGCACAAGCCCAAACCACACCCATCAAATTTCAGCTTGACTGGCGCTTTGAAGGCCCTGCGGCCTTTTTCTTGCAGCCCGTTGCCAAGGGCTATTTCAAGGACGCCAAATTGGACGTGACGGTGGACTCGGGCAACGGTTCGGGGGGTGCGGTCACCCGTGTGGCTTCGGGCACCTACGACTTGGGCTTTGCCGACTTGGCCGCCTTGATGGAGTTTCACGCCAACAACCCCGACGCGCCCAACAAGCCTGTGGCCATCATGATGGTTTACAACAACACACCCGCTTCGGTGATGGCGCTGAAAAAATCGGGCATCAAGACCCCTGCCGACTTGGCCGGTAAAAAACTGGGCGCACCCGTTTTTGACGCAGGCCGCCGCGCTTTCCCGATCTTCCAAAAAGCCAATGACATTGGCGCAGTGGCCTGGACCGCCATGGACCCACCTTTGCGTGAAACCATGCTGGTGCGCGGCGATGTGGATGCCATCACCGGTTTCACTTTCACGTCTTTGCTCAACATCGAAGCACGTGGCGTGAAAGCCGAAGACGTGGTCGTCATGCAGTACCCCGACTTTGGTGTCAAGCTTTACGGCAACGCGATCATCGCCTCGCCCAAAATCCTGAAAGAAAACCCAGCGGCCGTCAAAGCATTTTTGTCGGCCTTCACCAAGGGTGCGAAAGACGTGATGGCCGACCCGGCCAAGGCCATTGAGTCGGTCAAGGCCCGCGACGGCATCATCAACGTGGCGCTCGAAACCCGCCGTCTGCAATTGGCCATCGACACCGTGATCAACAGCCCATCGGCCCGCGCCGAAGGCTTTGGCCAAATCAGCGCCCCCCGCTTGACCCTGATGGCTTCACAAGTGTCTGACGCGTTCACCACCAAGACCCGTGTCAAGTCCGAAGACATCTGGAATGGCTCTTTCCTGCCTACTGCCAAAGAATTGAACATCTTGCCCAAGGTCAAGTGAGTTGACGCCCTCGTCATTCGCTTGATCGCCATGGCCAGCTCAGCTGTCCATGGTCTTGGCGACTGAGCCCCTGGCCCACGAACGCTTGTAAAAGCCCGTGGGCCTTTATTGGGGTTTTTTTGTATACACTTTCGAACACCATTTCAAAGTCATCACCATGTCACAACAACCCTTCGTCGATTTCCAGAACGTCTGGCTGGCCTACAACGACGAGTTACTGGCAGAAAACCACTTTGCGGTGGAAGACATCAACTTGCAGGTCAAGCAAGGCGAGTTCATCGCCATCGTCGGGCCATCGGGCTGCGGCAAATCCACTTTCATGAAGCTGACCACGGGCTTGAAAATGCCCAGCAAGGGGCGGATTTTGGTGGACAACCAGCCGGTCACCGGCCCGCTCAAGATCAGCGGCATGGCGTTTCAGGCGTCATCGCTTTTGCCTTGGCGCACCACGCTGGACAACGTGCTCTTGCCGCTGGAGATCGTTGAGCCCTACCGGTCCAACTTCAAGCAAAAAAAGCCCGAGTACGCCGAGCGCGCCCGCAAACTGCTGGCCACCGTGGGCTTGGCCGGTTATGAAAACCAATTCCCCTGGCAGCTCTCGGGCGGCATGCAGCAGCGCGCCAGCATTTGCCGCGCCCTGATCCACGAACCGAAAATGCTGTTGCTCGACGAGCCCTTTGGCGCGCTCGACGCCTTCACGCGTGAAGAGCTGTGGTGCATCTTGCGCGACCTGTGGACCGAGCAAAAATTCAACGTCATCTTGGTCACACACGACCTGCGCGAATCGGTGTTTTTGGCCGACACGGTGTATGTGATGAGCAAGAGCCCGGGCCGCTTTGTGGTGAAACGCGAGATCGACCTGCCGCGCCCGCGCGATCTGGAGATCACCTACACCCCCGAGTTCACCAACATCGTGCACGAGCTGCGCGGCCACATCGGTGCCATGCGCAAGACCGGCACAGCCATCAACCAATAAGCGGGAACCCCAATGAACAAGAAATCCCTCGAAAGCTGGTCACCCTGGATCTTGCTGGTGCTGAGCATCCTGATTTGGGAAGGCCTGTGCCGCGCCTTCAACGTGTCGGAATTCATCTTCCCCAGCCCTTGGCGCATTGCCCAGCAAACCATTGAATACCGCGACGTGATCGCAGGCCACGCCTGGCGCACCTACTGGGTGACCATGGTGGGCTTTGGCATCGCCATCGTGGTGGGCGTGTTGCTGGGCTTCATCATCGGCAGTTCGCGCCTGGCTTATGCCGCCGTTTACCCGCTGATGACCGCCTTCAACGCCTTGCCCAAAGCCGCCTTTGTGCCCATCTTGGTGGTCTGGTTTGGCATCGGCATTGGCCCGGCCATCCTGACGGCTTTTCTGATCAGTTTTTTCCCCATCATGGTCAACATCGCCACGGGTCTCGCCACCTTGGAGCCCGAGCTCGAAGACGTGCTGCGGGTGCTGGGCGCCAAGCGCTGGGACGTGCTGGTCAAAGTGGGGCTGCCGCGCTCCATGCCGTACTTTTACGGCTCGCTCAAAGTGGCCATCACCTTGGCCTTTGTGGGCACCACGGTGTCGGAAATGACGGCCTCCAATGAGGGCATTGGCTACTTGCTGATCTCGGCCGGTTCGGCCATGCAAATGGGCTTGGCCTTCTCCGGCTTGGTGGTGGTAGGTGCCATGGCCATGCTCATGTACGAACTTTTCAGTGCCATTGAAAAGCACACCACCGGCTGGGCACACCGCAGCTCGCAAGGCGAATGAAGCGCCTGCTGTGGGGCCTGCGATGCCATCCGCCAAGCCAAGCGCATTGATCAGATGACTTGGCTGGCCCGCCTCGATTTGGACTACACGCTGGAAGCCCAGCGCAGCGTGGCCCGCTACCTGCACCAAGGGCCACTGCGCATCTTGCAAAGCCTCTACCCCGAAGGCGATACGGTCTGCCACAACGTGCTGGTGCATCCGCCCAGTGGCCTGGTGGGTGGCGACACGCTCGACATGCACGTCACCGTG
>CAMCNQ010000307.1 GCA_945875955.1 Limnohabitans sp. Rim8
TCGATGAAGTCGATGACGATCAGGCCACCCAAATCGCGCAAACGCATTTGACGCGCCACTTCGTCGGCGGCTTCCAAGTTGGTGCGGGTGGCGGTTTCTTCGATGTCGCCGCCCTTGATGGCGCGCGCCGAGTTGACGTCCACCGACACCAGGGCTTCGGTGTGGTCGATCACGATGGCACCGCCCGATGGCAACTGCACGGTACGGGCATAGGCCGACTCGATCTGGTGCTCGATCTGGAAGCGGCTGAACAGCGGCGCGTCGTCGCGGTAGCGCTTGACCCGGGCCGCATGCTCGGGCATGACGTGGGCCATGAACTGCTGCGCTTGGTCGTAAATGTCATCGGTGTCGATCAGGATGTCGCCGATGTCGTTGTTGAAGTAGTCCCGGATGGCGCGGATCACCAAGGAGGATTCTGGGTAAATCAGGAAAGCGCCTTTGCCTTGAGCCGCACCGTCAATCGCGGTCCACAGCTTGAGCAGGTAATTCAAGTCCCATTGCAGTTCAGGGGCGGAGCGGCCAATGCCTGCGGTGCGGGCAATGATGGACATGCCCTTTGGGTATTCCAACTGGTCCATGGCTTCTTTGAGCTCGGCCCGGTCGTCGCCTTCAATGCGGCGGCTGACGCCACCGCCTCGGGGGTTGTTGGGCATGAGCACCACGTAACGGCCCGCCAGGCTGACGAAAGTGGTCAGGGCTGCGCCTTTGTTGCCGCGCTCTTCTTTTTCGACCTGCACCAAAAGGGATTGGCCTTCTTTGATGACGTCTTGGATGCGCGCTTGGCTGACGGACACGCCCTCGGCAAAGTACTGGCGTGAAATTTCCTTGAAAGGCAAAAAGCCGTGGCGGTCTTCACCGTAGTCCACAAAGCAAGCCTCGAGGGAGGGCTCGACCCGGGTCACCACCGCTTGGTAGATGTTGCCCTTGCGCTGTTCGCGGCCCTCAATTTCGATTTCGTAGTCGAGGAGTTTTTGTCCATCGACGATGGCCAGGCGGCGCTCTTCCGCTTGCGTGGCGTTGATCAGCATCCGTTTCATGATGCGTTCCTTCTCTTGTCAGCTTTGGCCCAGGGCAGAAATCGGTCTGCCGTCTGGAACCTGTTTACACAACTGGCTTTGAGATTCTTGAGAATCTGCAAAGACTCCGTTGCCGGAGCTGACGCCTGAAACGAAAGGAATTGCCGAAGTGGATCGCCATTCAGCTGCGCGTGAGCACAGGAATGGGGATCGTGGCGCGTGGATGGGGCGAGGACACAGAGGTGCAAATATTTGTCCATTGCCGGGTGCTTTCCCCGGTGTCCAGGACAAACTGTCGGGCACCTGGCGTGCTTGTGCGAGAGGGCTTCGTGAGCCACTCCAACCACATCAGCAAAGTTCCGAACAACACAACCATCTCGCTTTGATCCGTCCAACAGGCTTTGGGTCTGCTGGACTTGGGGTATTCCGTATCTGGGTTTCTGGGCGTCGGCCCAACCTCCGGGGGGTTTTGCCACTGTTGGCGTTGGCCTTCAGTCTGCAAATCGTGCCGGGGGTGGCATCGACCATCTGGTTTGGCTGTGTGGTGGTGAACTAAACTCCTGCCTTCAGGAATTCATTTTCATTTGAATCAACCACTTACAGCCAATTGCCAGTGAATCACATTATAGGGGCCAAGTCCAGCATTGCGACGCCTGCCGTCAAATGCTTGTTGGTGGACGAGGAGTCTGCCGGTCAGCGATTGGATAATTTTTTGATGCGCCACCTCAAGGGGGTGCCCAAAACCCACGTCTACCGCATCATTCGCAGTGGTGAAGTGCGCATCAACAAAGGCCGGGCCTCGGCCGACACGCGGGTGAGCTCGGGCGATGAAATCCGGCTGCCGCCTGTACGCATGTCAGAAAAAGTGGCTGAAAAGACCGACAGGCCTGCACCCGGGCGGGAGTTTCCGTTGCTGCTGGAAGACGACTGTTTGATGGCGATAGACAAGCCCGCTGGTGTCGCGGTGCATGGCGGCTCGGGTGTGAGCTTTGGGGTGATTGAGCAATTGCGTCGCGCCAGGCCCCAAGCCAAGCTTTTGGAGTTGGTGCACCGGCTGGACCGCGACACCAGCGGCATTTTGCTGGTGGCCAAAAAACGCAGCGCCTTGAAGCACCTGCAAGACCAATTTCGCGAACGCGAAACGGGCAAAACCTATTTGGCCTTGGTCAAAGGCGATTGGCCCGCCAAGCTCAAGGTGATTGACCAGCCGCTGCTCAAGTTTTTGTTGCCCAGCCAGAACGGCATCGAGGGCGAGCGCCGTGTGCGCGTGACCTCCGCGGATGACCCCGATGGCATGCGCGCCATCACCTTGGTCAAGGTGTCCCAACGTTTGCAGGGGGCCACTTTGCTGGAGGTGACCATCAAAACCGGCCGAACCCATCAAATTCGGGTGCATTTGGCTGCACAGGCGCACCCGATCGCGGGGGACGACAAATACGGCGATTTCGAATGGAATCGACAACTCCAAAAGCCTGGTGCTGTGCCGGGACTCAAGCGCATGTTTTTGCACGCCTGGCGCTTGCAGTTCAACCACCCTGTGACGGCCGAGCGTGTGGCCTTGCAATCCGATCTGCCCTCAGAATTGAAAGCCTATGTTGACCATGCCCGTATCAAGACCCCGCCAGTTTGACCTGATTGCCTTCGACTGGGATGGCACCTTGTTTGACTCCACCGCCTTGATCACCCACTGCATTCAGCGCGCGGTGGTGGATGTGGGTGGGCAAGAGCCCACGCGCGAGGCCGCCTCGTATGTGATTGGCTTGGCCCTGATGCCAGCTTTGGCCCATGCTGCACCCGATGTGCCCAAGGAGAAATACCCCGAATTGGGTGCGCGTTACCGACACCATTACATGGCGCGCCAAAATGACATCACGCTTTTTGAGGGGGTTTTGCCGCTGTTGGACGACCTCAGGGCCCGGCAACATTGGGTCACGGTGGCCACGGGCAAAAGCCGCCAGGGCTTGAACGAAGCGCTGCAGGCGGTGGCCTTGCGACACCGCTTTGATGGCTCGCGCACGGCCGACGAAACGGCGGGCAAACCCCATCCGCTGATGCTGCAGGAGTTGATGCGCGAGTTCGGAGTTGCGCCTGAGCGCACCTTGATGGTGGGCGACACCACCCACGACTTGCAAATGGCCTTGAATGCCGGTTGTGCCAGCGTCGGGGTCAGCTATGGCGCGCATGAGCCCGAGGCTTTTCACGCCTTGAAGCCGCGCCATGTGGCGCACAGCGTGCGTGATTTGCATGACTGGCTGTTGAACAACGCTTGACAAGAGGAGTCGCCATGCAGCCCGCCGTTCCCCTTTGCAACAGTGCCGACTTGGTCCATGGGGGCCGGGCAGTGCCGTTTGACATCGTTTATGCAGGCCAGACCTGCCGTGCATTTGCCATCCGTTACCAGGGCCAAGTTCACGCTTACTTGAACCGCTGCACCCATGTGGCCATGGAGATGGATTACCAGCCTGACCGGTTTTTTGACGATACCGGCCGTTGGCTGATGTGTGCCACCCATGGCGCAACTTACCAGCC
>CAMCNQ010000308.1 GCA_945875955.1 Limnohabitans sp. Rim8
TGGCCCAAGGCCGCGTCGCGGTCAAGTCGCTGCGCGATGGTGAAGGTGCCCAGCGTACCGAAGCCTTGAGTCAAGTGGCCCAATGGGCCCACAGCCTACAATCCCCTGTCTAAACCGAACACGCAGCAAAGACCCGCATGGCCACCCCACTCGACCTTGAAGAACAAGAACAACTCGACCAGATCAAGCATTTCTGGAAGACCTACGGCAATTTGATCTCTTGGCTGCTGATCGCCATTTTGGGCAGTTACGCCGCATGGAACGGCTACCAATACTGGGAACGCAACCAAGCTGGCAAAGCCGCGGCTTTGTTTGACGAGGTCGAACGCGCCGCTTCAGCGGGCGACATCGAACGGGTCGAGCGCAGTTTGGCCGACATGAAAGACAAATTTGGTGGCACCCAGTATGCCCAACAAGCGGCTTTGCTGGCGGCCAAAAGCCTGCAAGCCAAAGGCAAGTCCGAAGCGGCGATTGCGGCTTTGAACTGGGTGGCAGGCGGTGCCAAGGACTTGGGCTACCGCGACATAGCCCGACTGCGTGTGGCCGCTTTGCAGCTCGATGCCAAAGCCTATGACGAAGCCTTGAAACCCCTGGCGTTGGAATTCACGCCAGCCATGGCCGGTTTGGCTGCCGATTTGCGCGGTGACATTTTGCAAGCCAAAGCCCAAAGCAGCGAGGCCATCGCGGCATACAAACTGGCTTGGGAAAAACTGGTTGACAGCCCGGACTACCGCCGTTTGTTGCAAGCCAAACTCAATGCCCTGGGCATTGACCCGAGTTCGGCAAGCCCTTCGGAGACGCCCAAGTGAACATTGTGTTTTCCCGTACCCTGACCCGTCTTGCGCTTTTGGCCAGCATGGCCGCCATTGCCTTGGGGCTGGCCGCTTGTTCCAGCACGCCTGAAAAAATCAAGCCAGGGGCCCTGCCGGCCGTGAGTGGTCAGTCGACGGAGTCAAAAGCCTGGACGAGCAGCATAGGGCCCGTCACCACGCCCCTGTATGCATCGGTGCATGGCCAGCAAGTGGCCATTGCCTCGACCCAAGGCCAAGTGGCCTTGGTCAATGCCAGCACGGGCAAAGACGTTTGGCGTCTGCAAGTGGGAAGCCCGCTGCAGGCGGGTGTCTCTGGCGACGGTCAGCGTTTTGCTGTGATCACACAAGAAAACGAAGTTCTGGCCATAGAAGCTGGCAAAGTGGTTTGGCGTTACCGTCTACCGGCCTTGTCTTACACCGCCCCCTTGGTTGCTGGTGGCCGTATTTTTGTGTTGAGCGCCGACCGCACCCTCACGGCGCTTGATGGGGGATCGGGACAAAAACTCTGGTCCCGGGAGCGCACGGGTGACCCCTTGGTGCTGCAACAAGCCGGATTGTTGATGCCCTTTGGCAACACCCTGTTGGCCGGTTGGGGCGGACGCCTGGTGGCTTTGAACCCCAACACCGGGACCGTGTTGTGGGAATCGCTGGTGGGCTCCTCTAGAGGCACCAATGAAGTCGAACGGCTGGTCGACATCGTGGCAGGGGCCAGTCGAAATGGGGATGTGGTGTGCGTGCGCGCCTTTCAGTCAGCGGTTTCTTGTGTGGATGTTCTCAAGGGCAGGAGTTTGTGGGCCATCCCCGCCCAAGGGCACGAAGGCCTGGATGGGGACGACCAATTCGTTTTTGGCAGCGAGTCCGACAGCAAAGTCTTGGCCTGGCAACGCCAAGACGGCAAAACGGCCTGGACCCAAGACGCCTTGCGTTTGCGCGGTTTGACCGCGCCGCTGGTATGGGGCCCCTCCGTCGTTTTTGGCGACGACCAAGGCTTGGTGCATTTCTTGTCGCGTGCCAATGGTCAAGCCGTGCAACGTTTGAGCACAGACGGAAGCGCCATCACAGGCAAGCCAGTGGCCGCTGGCCAAATTTTGGTGGTGGTGACACGTGCCGGGGGCGTATTCGGATTTCGCCCTGAATGATGGATCGGAAAATTTTTAGTGAAACCTGTACTGGCCCTCGTTGGCCGCCCGAATGTGGGCAAATCCACGCTGTTCAACCGGCTGACCAAGAGCCGTGATGCCATCGTGGCAGACTTTGCGGGTCTGACCCGCGACCGCCATTACGGCAATGGCAAACAAGGTCGCCAAGAATTCATTGTCATCGACACCGGCGGCTTTGAGCCCGACGCCAACGCCGGCATCTACAAAGAGATGGCCAAGCAAACCCAGCAAGCGGTGGCCGAGGCCGATGTGGTGATCTTTGTGGTCGATGCCCGCGGCGGCTTGTCGGCGCAAGACCACGACATCGCCAAATACCTGCGCAAAATTGGCAAACCCACCTTGCTGGTGGCGAACAAAGCCGAGGGGATGCTCGAGGGCATCCAGCTCACCGAGTTCTATGAACTGGGTCTGGGTGAGGTGATCGCCATCTCGGCCGCCCACGGCCAGGGCACACGTGGCTTGGTGGATTTGGCCTTCGAGCTGCTGAACCTGCCCGATGAGCCCGAAGAAACCGAGGACGACCCCTCGGTCATCAAATTGGCAGTGGCCGGACGCCCCAACGTGGGCAAATCCACCCTGATCAACACCTGGTTAGGTGAAGAGCGCCTGGTGGCATTTGACATGCCCGGCACCACGCGCGACGCCATCTCGGTGCCGTTCGAAAAGCAAGGCCAAAAATTTGAGCTGATCGACACTGCAGGTTTGCGCCGCAAAGGCAAAGTGTTCGAGGCCATAGAGAAGTTCTCTGTTGTCAAAACCCTGCAAGCGATTGAATCGGCCAACGTGGTTTTGCTCTTGCTTGATGCCGAGCAGGGCGTGACCGACCAAGATGCCCACATTGCCGGATATGCCCTTGAAAGCGGCCGAGCCATGGTCTTGGCGGTGAACAAATGGGAATCCATTGATGCTTACCAGCGCCAGTTGGTGCAACGCTCCATCGAAACCCGCTTGCCCTTTTTGAGCTTCGCCAACATGCACTTCATCTCGGCCAAAAAGCGCCAGGGTTTGGGCCCGGTCTGGGCTTCCATCGTGCAGGCGCACAAGGCGGCCATGTGCAAAATGAGCACGCCCATCCTGACCCGTTTGTTGCTGGAGGCGGTGCAATTCCAAAGCCCGCAGCGCGGCGGCATGTTCCGCCCGAAATTGCGCTATGCCCACCAAGGCGGCATGAACCCGCCGGTGATCGTGGTCCACGGCAACTCCCTCGAACATGTCACCGACACCTACAAGCGCTTTTTGGAAGGGCGTTTTCGCAAAGCGTTCAACCTGTCGGGTACGCCATTGCGTATCGAGATGAAAACCTCCACCAACCCCTTTGCCGACAAAGACAACAGCTGAGCCCATCTGCCGCATGCCCACATCCGGGCTGAGCGGGTTCAAGGCTTGCCGCTGGACTGGCATGAAGCGCTGCAGCCAGCCTGTCTAAGCAGGGCGTGCGGATGGATAGACCGCTCCCAGACGTTTTTCAGCCTAAATCAGGCAGTTGGGCACGGCCGAGGGGCTGACGAAGCAGGTCTCTGGCCAGGCGCGAGTGCCCCCCCGGACTGCCTGTCAGGGGGGTGCGAGCAAC
>CAMCNQ010000309.1 GCA_945875955.1 Limnohabitans sp. Rim8
ATAGGCCACCATGATGGGCAGGAGCATCCAGGTGCGCTGTACCGCGTCTTCCCGCCCCGCCACCCAGCCCGCCACGATGGCGAGCGCCAGCATCCAGGCCTTGATGTTCAGAAACTGCAGGCCCACGCCCTGCACAAAGCCCACTTGCAGTTTGGCGCTGTCGACCTGCTGCAAACTGCCGGTTTGCCACAAGCGCGAGGCCAGCCAGAGCAAATACCCGGTGCCCAGCGTCACGATGCCCCAACGCAAAGGCGGAAAAGCCACCACCAGACCGCCCAGGCCCGTGGCGCACAGCACGAACAAAATGCCCCAGCCCACCGGTACGGCGCACACAAAGCGCATGGCCCGGCGCAGGCCGTGGTTGGCGGCCATGGCGGTGGACAAGGTGGTGTTGGGCCCGGGGGTGAAGCTGCTCACGGTGGCCAGCAGCAAAAGGGCGCTGAGTTCGGAAGACGTCATGGGTTCAAATGTAGTGCTGAAATGAGTACAGTATCGGTACAGTTTACAAGTTCATTTTGAGAACTGTATGGTTTCTTTTGCCCGTACACCCGTTGGAATCTCGCCCATGTCTTTGCTCAGCCGTGCATCCGGTCAACCGTTGACCGAACAACTCGCGCAGCGTTTTGTGGCGCGCATGCGCGACCAGTTGCTGGTGTCGGGTGCGCGTTTGCCCTCGGTTCGGCAATGCGCGCAGATGCACGGCGTGAGCGCTTCCACGGTGGTGGCGGCTTACGACGGGCTGGTGGCGCAAGGCTGGGTTGAGGCGCGGCCCCACCGTGGCTTTTTCGTGCGTGACCGGGTGCAGCGCACGCCTTCAGCCCAGACCGCATCCAGTGAATCGCCCAGGCCGCCACCGGTGAATGCCGCCAGCCTGATCCGCGGCATGTTCCACCAGCCCAGCGCACAGCCGCAGCCGGGCATGGGCGTGTTTCCACCTGACTGGCTGGACGCCGATTTTTTGACCGCCGCTTTGCGCAAGGTGGTGGCCAGTCCGGTTTTGCGCGAGTCGTCCCTGCGCTACGGCGAGCCGCAGGGCGACACAGGTTTGCGTGAAGGGCTGTCGGCCAAGCTGCTCAGCATGGGTTTGCACGCCCTGCCCGGGCAGTTGATCACCACCGTGGGGGCCACCCATGCGCTGGACATCATCAGCCGGACCTTGCTGCGCCCGGGCGATTGCGTGATGGTCGAGGAGCCGGGTTGGGCCATCGAGTTTGCGCGCTTGCAAAACCTGGGGGTGCGCATCTTGCCTGTGCCGCGTTTGGAGACGGGGCCCGACCTGGAGGTGGTCGAGCGTTACGCGCAACTGCACGCGCCCAAGATGATGGTCAGTGTGTCGGTGCTGCACAACCCCACGGGTTACGGCCTGTCTTTGCCTGTGGCGCACCAGTTGGTGAATTTGGCGCACCGCTACAACTTCCATGTGGTCGAGGACGACACCTACGGCCACATGGCCCCGGCGCACGCGGTGCGCTTGTCGGTGCTCGATGGCTTGCAAAAGACGATTTACGTCAGCGGCTACGCCAAGATCCTCGCGCCCAGTTGGCGGGTCGGTTACATGGCGGCTCCAGCCGATTTGAAAGACGCGTTTTTGGACACCAAGCTGCTGTCCACGCTCACCACGCCGGTGCTGTTTGAGAAAGCGCTGGCGCTGTGTTTGGCGCAGGGGGCGATTCGGCGGCACACCGAGCGTTTGACGCAGTTGCTGGAGAGCGCCCGCAGCCGCAGTGTGCAGCTGGCGCTGGCGCACGGCTGCCAGTTTGTGGCGCCACCACAGGGTTTGTTTGGCTGGGTCGATGCGGCGGTGGACACCGATGTCTTGGCGCTGCGCATGCACGATGCCGGGTACTTGTTGGCGCCCGGCTCTTTGTTCCATGCCGATCGGCGTCCGGGCTCTTTCATGCGGGTGAACTTCGCCAGCACCCAAGATGACCGGTTCTGGCGCGCCTTGGCCAAGACGCGCGCTGAACTGGTGTGACGTGTTGCCTTATCGGTTGGAGAGAATTTCCCAACGCTCCATGGCGCTGAGCAGCAGGTCGTCGATCTCGGTGTCGCGCCTGAAGAGTTGTTGCGCCAGCCCCGGGTCGCGCTGGTAAACACTGCCATCGGCCAATTGCGCGCGGGTTTGTGCCTGTTCTTTCTCCAGAGTTTCAATTTTGGCGGGCAACTCGGCCAACTCGCGTTGCTCTTTGTAGCTGAGCTTGCTGCGTGCGGTTGTGGCGGCGGTCATGGGGGTTGCTGCAGCTGGGGTGGTCGTTGCTGCAATTGGGGGTGTCGAGCCGCTGCGCTGCGCGGCTTGGGCCCGGATGGCTTGCGCGCGTTTGGACTGCACCAGCCAGTCCTGCACCGAGCCTTCGTACTCTCGCCACAGGCCGGGCTGGTCCGGTGCGCTTTCGCAGGCGATGATGCCTGTCACCACGTTGTCCATGAACGCGCGGTCGTGGCTCACCAAGAAGACAGTGCCTTCGTAGGTTTGCAACAACTCTTCCAGCAGCTCCAGGGTTTCGATGTCCAGATCGTTGGTCGGTTCGTCCAGCACCAACACGTTGGCTGGGCGTGCAAACAAACGCGCCAGCAGCAAGCGGTTGCGCTCGCCGCCGGAGAGGGAGCGCACCGGGGATGTTCCGCGTGCGGGTGAGAACAAAAAGTCGCCCAGATAGCTCTTGACGTGCTGGCGCTTGTTGCCAATCTCGATCCATTCGCTGCCGGGGCTGATGAAGTCTTCCAGCGTGGCGTCCAGGTCCAGCGCATCGCGCATCTGGTCAAAGTAAGCCACTTCCATCTTGGTGCCACGGCGCACTTCGCCGCTGTCGGCTTCGAGTTCACCCAAAATCAGTTTCAGCAAAGTGGTTTTGCCTGCGCCGTTGGGGCCCAGCAAGCCGATCTTGTCACCGCGCAGCAAGGTGCCGGTGAACCTCTGGATGATGGTGCGCACACTGCCGTCGGGTTGGGTGAAGCTTTTGCTCACATCGGTCAACTCGGCCACCAGCTTGCCACTGGGCACGCCCGAGGCGACTTCCATGCGCACATTGCCCACCTTTTCGCGACGCGCAGCGCGCTCGCCACGCAGGTTTTGCAAGCGGGTGATGCGGCTTTGGCTGCGCGTGCGGCGCGCTTCCACGCCTTTGCGGATCCAGATTTCTTCTTGGGCCAGCAGTTTGTCGGCTTTGGCCTGAATCACGGCTTCTTGTGCCAACTGCTCTTCTTTTTGCACCTGGTAGGCCGCGTAATTGCCCGGGTAAGGGCGCAGTTTGCCGCGGTCCAGTTCCACGATGCGGGTCGCAATGCGGTCCAAAAAGGCCCGGTCGTGGGTGATGGCGATCACACTGCCCTTGAAGTCAATCAACAAGTCCTCCAGCCAGGTGATGGCGTTCAGGTCCAGGTGGTTGGTCGGCTCATCCAGTAACAACACATCAGGACGGGTCACCAAAGCTTGCGCCAGGGCCACACGCTTGCGCATGCCTCCAGACAGGGATTGCACGACAGCATTGGGG
>CAMCNQ010000310.1 GCA_945875955.1 Limnohabitans sp. Rim8
GCCCCAAGGCCTGGCGTACCGACTGATCCGCGGCAAAAACGTGGTGGTGGGCATTTACCTGTACCGCTTGCTCAGGAAATACCCGAACCAGGCCAAAGCGCGGCTGCTGAACATGGTCAAGCAAGACCTGGGGCCAGATTTTGATGTGGCCAAACATTTCACGCCCAGTTACAAGCCCTGGGACCAGCGCCTGTGTTTGGTGCCCGATGGCGATTTTTTCAAAAGCTTGCGCGAAGGCCGCGCTTCGGTGGTGACCGACCACATCGCGTCGTTCACGCCGCAGGGCATTGTCTTGCGCTCAGGCGAGGTCTTGCCCGCCGATGTGGTCGTCACCGCCACCGGCCTGCAATTGAACTTGCTGGGCGATGTGAAGCTGAGCCTGGACGGCGTGCCAGTGGACTGCGCGGACTTGCTGGTTTACAAGGGCATGATGTTCAGCGGCTTGCCCAATCTGGCCAACACCTTTGGCTACACCAATGCCAGCTGGACTTTGAAGGCGGATTTGACGGCGCGTTATTTTGGCCGATTGATGCGCCACATGGACCGGCACCACCAAAGCGTGTTCACACCCCTGCGCCAGGGCCAGGTCAAGCCCGAACCGTTCTTGGATTTCACCTCGGGCTATGTGCAAAGGGCGGCGGCCATGTTGCCCAAGCAAGGCGACCGCAAACCTTGGCGGCTTTACCAAAACTACCTGCTGGACCTGCTGTCTTTGCGCTTTGGCCCCGTGGCAGACGGGGTGATGGCCTTCAGGCAGGACAAAAAAGCCTGAGTGAGCCGCTCAAGCCGAGGGCGGGCGGTGGGCTTGCTTGCCCAGCACGGTTTGCGCGCGCTTTGAGCGCAACAGCGGGAAGATGAACTGCACCAGCCAAGGCTCAGGGCCGTGCGCCCGGTCATCACTCAGGCCATAGGCAGGCGGGTAGCGCTGGGTGATGTGGGCCGTGCCAAACAGCACATCCCACAGAAACAGCAAGTTGCCAAAGTTGCCTGTGTAATGGCCAATGCCGTCGTCTTGAACCAAGGCGTGGTGGGCAAAGTGCGTGGCGGGTGTGGAGATGGTGCGTTGCACCAGCCATGCCAAAGGCCGCAAAGCCGCATGCCGGTAAAGCCATTCGTCCCAGCGCACCGCAGAGTGGGCCGCGATGATCACGCTGACCTTGACGATGGAATACCCCACATAGACCCAACCAAATCCCAGGAACACCAGTGCGCCCGACAGCCACAGACCGGGCATGAGGGCGTAATAAAAAGCGTTGTTGCGGTAGACCACGCGCACGCTCATGTAAGCGGCCGAATGGTGGGCCCGGTGCAGCGGCCACAGCACCGAGCTGTGGCTCAGTCGGTGCCACAGGTATTGGGTCAAATCGTCGGCCACCAGCAGCACCGCCAGCATGGCCCAAACCGACCAACCGGCCCAGGCATTGCGCTGCTCGGGCATCAAAGCCGCGCACAGGGCGCCAGAAGTGGCCAGCACCGCGCCACTGATCAAGGGGAAAAGCAAGGTGACCACCACATCGAGGCGGTTGTCCTCGCGGGTGGCCTCGGGGGCAAAAAAGCGGCCTTGGACCCATTCGGCCAAACCAAAGGCCAGCAAGACACTGACCACGGCCAACATTTGCACGGTTTGTGTTTCCATCAATTCCTCGCTAGGTGGTCAATCGAGACGCTCAACATCGGGCATGCGCCACTGCGCATCTGTGGCCGCGCTCTTTGGCCAGTAAAGCCGTGCATTGAGCGAAAAATCTTGGCCGGCTTGGACCGGCAGCCAATTGCTTTTCGCAGGCCCGGTGGGTTCGCTGGCCTGAATCCAGACATCCAATGAACCATTCGGGTTATACACCAAAGGGTCTCGGTCGCCCAAGGCAAAGCGCTTGAGCGGGTTGTCGATCAGGTAGTCGTCGGCACCGTAGGCCGTGAGTGACCAAAAAGCGTTGACTGGCGGCAAGGCACCGGGCTTGAAATGCAGTTTGTAACGGTGTTTGCCGTTCAGGGCCTGGCCGCTGGCATCACCATGCGTGTTGGGGTAGGTGGCATCGGCGGGCCAATTGGCACCCAGGCCAACCATGGCCACACAGGTGCGGATGTTGTAGTGCGTGCCATATTGGCCCAAAACCGCAGGCGGGGTTGACCAACCGCGACGCGGGTCGCTGAGTTTGTGGATTTCTTGGGCCAGCTTGAAGTCGGCGATCCAGCGCCCCACACCCAGCGCCAGGCGGTCGAGCAGCCCCCATTGGGGCGGCTGGCCTGGCACCAGACCGATGCGCTCGAGTTTCATCACCATGGGCCCATCTGCAGGTGCCGGGGGGTTGTCCACCATGAGCGCACTCAGGCGTTCAAAAAATGCCTGCGTGCCCATGGCTTTCATGCCGGCCAAGGGCGGCAGGTCGGGCTCGCTGGTGGCTGGGGCCGACCCGGCGGGTTTGGCCATGGCACTGGCACTGGTACTGGTACTGGTACTGATACTCGCATCCAGGCGGCGCAGCTTCAAGCCGTCTTGCAAGGGGTGAACCGTGGGGTAGTCCGAGACGCCATTGGTCTGGGTGCGGCCAATCAACCACACCATGCGGGTGGGCGCACGCAGCAACTGCATGCCTTCAGGGGCGGGGCCTTGCCAGCCGGGGCCGACGAGCAAAAAGCTTCCGCCGCCTGTGCCGGTGGTGCGCGTGCCCGGCGAGGCAAACACATTTGTCCAGGCGTCCATGAAGGGCATCAGCTCATAGCGCAAGTTGTTGGGGGCCATCTCAAACACCCAGGGGCCTTGGGCCATGTCGATGAAGGCCGTGGTGTAGAGCGTGTCCACATTGGGGCGCACCACGTTTTTGAATTGGGCATCTGGGAATTGGCGTATGCGCTGGAGTTGGTTTTCAGCGCCAACGGTTTGCGTGGCGCGCGCCCGCGTGAGGTCCATGATGACCAAGGGGTAGCCGTAGACATAGGCTTCGGCACCCAAAACAATGTGCTCGGATTTGGCATACAGCGCCCCCCCCAAGGCCCCCAGCAGGGCCAGCAAGGCCAACAAGGCCATTCGCCAACGCCACACACCGGAGCGCGCGGCAACCAGGGCCGCTGCAAGGTAGCGCTGCTTCATGGAGGTCCCTTCAAAATGGTGCGAAAGCCCAAATGGCTGGTGGCCAAGTCGGCGTCTTGTGGCTGGCGTGCGCCGGCCCGGTAACGCATGCAGTAATTGGGGGCGCACAAAAACGAGCCGCCCTTGATGACTTGCTGCGGGAGATGGCCTGGGCGCTGGCCTTGGGGCAGGGCGTCGGGTGCAGGGTGTGGGTCTGCCGCTTTGCCCGCTTGTGCGGCTTTGCTCTCTTGTGCCGCCCGGGGATGAGGCGTCCAGGCATCGGCGGTCAACTCCCAGACATTGCCGATCATGTCAAACAAGCCCAACGCGTTGGCCGGGTAGCAGCCCACCGGCGCCAGCCCCAAAAAACCGTCTTCGGCCAGATTGATCACCGGAAACAAGCCCTGCCAGG
>CAMCNQ010000311.1 GCA_945875955.1 Limnohabitans sp. Rim8
ACCTCGGGCCAAGCCAGCGCCGCCAGCACGGCCAGGCTGCCGTTGCCGGTGCACAGGTCGAGCACGTGGGTGGTCTGCTCGCTCAGCCAAGCGTCAATCGTCTCGTCGGCCAACACCTCGGCGATCAGGCTGCGCGGCACGATGGCCCGTTCGTCCACGTAAAACGACACGCCCTGCAACCAGGCCTCTCGCGTGAGGTAGGCGGCGGGTTTTCGGGTGCTGATGCGCGCTTCGATCAACGCGGCGCAAGCCACTTTTTGTTCGTGCGTCACGGTTTGACCCGCCACCTCGTCCAGGTCGGTGTCCAGCGGCAGACCCAAGCGCCACAGCACCAGCCACATGGCTTCGTCATGGGCATTGAGGGTGCCGTGGCCGTAGGCCACTTCGGATTGCGCCAAGCGGGCCACCGATTGGGCCATCAACTGGCGCAGCGACACCTCGCTCATGCAGGCATTGCCTGGTTCAGTTGTTCCAGCGTGCGGCGGTAGATGTTTTTCAGCGGCGCGATGTCGGCCAGCGCTACGTGCTCGTTCACTTTGTGGATGGTCGCGTTGGGCGGGCCGAACTCGATGACTTGGGGGCAGATTTGCGCAATAAAGCGCCCGTCACTGGTGCCGCCCGTGGTGGACAGCTCGGTGGTGAGGCCGGTCTCGTCGGTGATGGCTTGCTGGATGGCGGCCACCAAGGTGCCGGGCGTGGTGAGGAAGGGCAGACCGCCCACGGTCCATTTCAAGCCGTACCTCAAACCATGCCGGTCCAGCACGCTGGTCAGCCGCTGCTGCAGGCCCTCGGGCGTGGACTCGGTGCAAAAGCGGAAGTTGAAGTCCACCACACAGTCGCCGGGAATCACATTGCCAGCACCGGTGCCCGCGTGGATGTTGCTGACTTGCCAGCTGGTGGGCTGAAAAAAGGCGTTGCCTTCATCCCAGCGGGTGCCCACCAGCTCGGCCAGCGCGGGGGCGAGGCGGTGGATGGGGTTCTCGGCCAGGTGCGGATAAGCGATGTGGCCTTGCACGCCTTGGACGGTGAGCTGGCCGCTCATCGTGCCGCGTCGGCCGTTTTTGATCATGTCGCCGGTTTGCAACACCGAGGTGGGCTCGCCCACGATGCAAAACTGCGGCGCTTCACCCCGCGCCAACAGTGCTTTGCAGACCACCACGCTGCCGTCGATTGCGGGGCCTTCTTCGTCGCTGGTGAGCAAAAAGGCGATGCCCAGTTGCGGGTCGGGGTGACTGGCCAAAAATTCTTGCACCGCCACCACCATGGCCGCGAGCGAGGTTTTCATGTCGCTGGCACCTCGACCAAACAATTGGCCATCGCGGTGCGTGGGGGTGAACGGGTCGCTGTCCCACTTCGACAGCGGTCCCGTCGGCACCACGTCGGTGTGGCCTGCAAAAGCCAGCACCTGTGCCGAGCGGCCAGGGCGCTTGGCCCACAGGTTGCGAACACGGAAAGTTTCAGGTCCCGATTCGATGAACTCGCATGCAAAACCCAAGGGGCGCAGGGCGTCGGCGATCAGGTCCATGCAGCCGGCATCGTCCGGGGTGACAGAGGCCCGGGAAATCAGCTGTTCGGCCAGGCGCAAGGTGTGGTGGCAGGTGCTCATGGTCATGCCTGGGCTGGGTTAGGGTGGTGGCGCACAAAGTCGGCGATGCGTTCGGCCGCTTCAAGGCATTCGGCGGTTTCGGCCACCAGCGCCATGCGGATGCGGCCTTGGCCCGGGTTTTTGCCGTTGAATTCTCTTGCCAGGTAACTGCCGGGCAAGACCGTCACGCCTTGGGCTTCATACAGGGATTTGGCAAAAGCGGCGTCATCGCCATGCCAGCCCGGAGGCACAGCGGCCCAAAGGTAGAAGCTGGCATCGGGCAGTTGCACGTCCAGCACCGCCGACAGCACGGGTGTGACCTGCGCGAATTTGGCGCGGTACAGATTGCGGTTGTCCACCACATGCGCCTCATCGGCCCAAGCGGCCATGCTGGCAGCTTGCACCACCGGGCTCATGGCACTGCCGTGGTAGGTGCGGTAGAGCAAGAATGCCTGGATGATGTCCGCGTCACCGGCCACAAAACCGCTGCGCAGCCCGGGACCATTGCTGCGTTTGCTCAGGCTGGTGAAGGCAACCAAGCCTTTGAAGTCCTTGCGGCCAAGTTGTTGGGCCGCTTCCAAGCCACCCAAAGGAGGCTCATCGCGGAAATAAATTTCGCTGTAGCACTCGTCAGAGGCGATCACGAAACCGTGCTTGTCGGACAGGGCAAACAACTTGGCCCATTCAGACAAAGGCATCACCGCCCCCGTGGGGTTGCCCGGCGAGCAGACAAACAAGAGTTGCGTGCGGGCCCATACCTCGCCGGGGACGCTGTCCCAGTCGTTGGCGAAATTGCGCGCTGGATCGCTGGGGACGAAGTGGGTCTGCGCCCCGGAAAGCAAGGCCGCGCCTTCGTAGATTTGGTAGAAGGGGTTGGGGCTGACGACCGTGGCTGCGGCTTGGTTGGGATCGATCACGGTTTGTGTCAGCGCAAAAAGCGCTTCGCGCGAGCCGTTCACTGGCAAAACCTGTGTAGCGGCATCCAACGTCAGGCGGTAACGCTTTTGCAACCAAGCCGCACAGGCTTGGCGCAAGGCGGGCTCGCCCGCCGTGGCCGGGTAAGCGGCCAAACCTTTGGCCACAGAGGCTTTCAATGCCTCTTGGATAAAGGCGGGGGTGGCGTGCTTGGGCTCTCCAATGCCCAAACTGATGGGTTTGATCACTGGATTGGGCGTGACGCCTGAAAACAGTTGTTTGAGCCGTTCAAAAGGGTAGGGTTGCAGCTTGGCGAGGAGGGGATTCATGCCCCGATTATCCGGGATCGAGAAAGCCCATTGGCTGGGTTAATATTGAAGCGTGTTCCGCCTGTCCGGTTACGGGCATTCAACGCTGCCTGTGTGCACCTGAATGCGCCCTCTTGTTTTCTTTTTTGATTGATCCGAGCAACGTGCGCCTCAATTCCATCAAGCTTTCTGGCTTCAAATCCTTCGCAGAACCCACCAACTTTTTGTTGCCTGGGCAACTGGTTGGCGTGGTTGGCCCCAATGGGTGTGGCAAATCCAACATCATGGATGCGGTGCGTTGGGTGCTGGGCGAGTCCAAGGCCTCGGAGTTGCGTGGCGAGTCCATGCAGGACGTGATTTTCAACGGCACCAACACCCGTAAACCCGCCAGCCGGGCCAGTGTGGAACTGGTGTTTGACAATGCCGACCACCGCGCCGGTGGGCAATGGGGCCAATTTGCCGAGATCGCCGTCAAGCGGGTGCTGACGCGAGACGGCAACAGCAGCTACTACATCAACAACCAGCCGGTGCGCCGCCGCGACGTGCAAGACGTGTTCTTGGGCACGGGCCTCGGGCCACGCGCCTACGCCATCATTGGCCAAGGGACGATTAGCCGCATCATCGAGTCGCGCCCCGAAGAGCTGCGCTT
>CAMCNQ010000312.1 GCA_945875955.1 Limnohabitans sp. Rim8
TCTCTGGCTGCGACGGCCGCCTCGTCTTGCGTGTCCAAGGTCTGGGTCGCGACCCCAGCCGCTTGCAGGCGGCGCATGCCCAGGCCGTTGACCTTGGGGTTGGGGTCGGTCATGGCCGCGACCACCTTGGCCACACCGGCTTGCGCCAAGGCATCGCAACACGGCCCTGTGCGGCCTTGGTGGGCACATGGCTCCAGCGTGACCCAGGCGGTGGCCCCTTGCACCGGGTTTTGGCGAGCAGCGGCATCGCGCAGCGCCATCACCTCGGCGTGCGGTCCCCCGGCGCGTTGCGTGTGGCCTTCGCCCAACACCGTGCCATCGGCGGCGGTGATCACACAGCCCACACGCGGGTTGGGCGAGCTCAGCCAAAGGCTTTGTTGCGCCAAGGCCAAGGCGCGTTGCATGGGCTTGTCAGAGGGAGGGGGCAGGTCGGTGGGCATCACGGCAAAAGGACATTTCAACCTAAATCCGGCAATTGGGCACGGCCGAGGGGCTGACGAAGCAGGTCTCTGGCCAGGCGCGAGTGCCCCCCGGACTGCCTGTCCGGGGGGGTGCGAGCAACAACGCCAGAGGCCTGAAGCGGCAGACCTGCGGTCGTGCAGCGCTTCACCCATGAGGTGAAGACCGTCGTGGCCCCAAGTGTTTGATTCATAAAGGGTTTAAAGCGCAAGCAAGCGGCCAACTGCCGGGTTTAGGTTCAATCAATTATGGCGAGGATACGCCAACCCAGCTGGGCACCCCATCGCGGCTGCTGTGCAGCTCAAACAGGCCCAGATTTTGCGGGCCCTGCGCTTGGCCGTCTGTTGCCTGTGGTCGCCCCCAGCGGGGCCATTGCACGCGCACCGACAGGTCGGTCAGCGCCAGATCGCCACGGTCCTGGCTTTGGGCTTTGATGGTGTAGGCCACGCCTTGAACCGTGATGACCTGGTGCGTGCTGCAACTGCTGCGGCCCGATTGCATGCACTCCATGGCGTCCAGCGCCAGGGTGTGGGCCACGCTGTGTTGCCGGGTGTCGCTGGCGGTTTGCAAGCTGTGCAAGGTCAAACGCGTGGCGCCTGCCAAGCCCAGGCCCAGCAAGGCCGACGCCACCAAGGCTTCCACCAGGGCCATGCCCTTTTGCTTTTTCTTTTGGCGAAGGGCGTTTGAAAAGGGTTTGGGGGGAGCAGCCGTCATGGCGGACCACTTCGCCAACTGCCGGACACCCGCTGCACTTGGCTGGCGTCCATGCCCTCTGGCCAGGCCAATTGGTAGGCGGCGGGGACAAAGCTGCGGGCCTGAATCAGGCTGCCGCTTTGCAAGTCGGGCAAGCCCGATTCAACCACCAATTGGCCCTCGATGTGCCCGGCATGCCAAGCCTTCGCGCGCGCATCTTGGCATTCGGTTTGCAGCACCACGGTGCCGATGGTCTTCACCCCACTGGCCATCTTGGGGCAGCCATAGGTGCAGGCCTCGGCCGAAAACACCAGCAACACCGGTGCTTGGAATTGGCCCAGGCTTTGTGTCCATGTGGCCGCGCTGTCCACCCAGTAAATCGTTCTGGGTGGTTGGCTTTGGGCATTCAGGCCATTGCGCGCTTGCGCCTCGGACCAGGCTTTGATTTGTGCGGGGCTGATCTCGCCCAGCACGCTTTGCCATGCGGCTGCGTTGCAAGGGCTGCGCGGCATGGCCTGGCTTGGGCCGTTCAAAAGCCCTGCAGCGGGCAGGTGTTCGGGCAAAAAGGCCAGGCAGCTCTGGCGCTCAGCCGGACTGATCGCCCCGTCTGCGTCGGTGTCGGCCAGCCACAAACTGCGCACCGCCTCGCCTTGGGCAGGGCCGCTGCACAGGTTGCCCTTTGCGTTGAGTGGGCAGACCTTGACGCTGGCGCCCGCCGCAGGGGCCGCACAGCCATTGACCACCAAGGCGGCTGTATTGAGCGACTTGGGGGCGGGTGCCACCGAGGGCACAAACACGCTGGCTTGCAGTTGGGCTTGGCCTTGTTGGTCAGACCGCTGGGCCGTGCTGTGCAGCTGCGTGACATGGGGCGAATGGACCACATCGCGCAGGGCCAAGACCTTGGCACTGATGCCCGGCAAGGCCGGATGGCCCGGTGGCTCTAGCCAACGGCATTGCCACTGCAGACCGGTGTAGCCTGCCGGACAGGTCGCATCGCGGGCGCTCAGCCACCCGTCGCTGCCAGGCCCGGGGGCTGTGTATTGCCTGGACAATTCGGCGCGTGCCCAGGCCAAGGCGGCTTCGGCGGCCAGATGGTTTTGGGTGGCCAGGCTTTGGTTGTGGCTGGCCAAGCGGTCTGTCCACACGCTGCGTGCGCTGTACAAACTGGCCAGTGCCGCCAAGCTCACCAGCGTGATGGCCACCAGCAAAGTGATGGCACCGCGCTGCGGTCTGGCCCGGGCGCAAGGGCTTTTCATGGTGTTGCACCGCAAACGGCAGGCCATGGCAGGGCGGGCACATGGTTGCGCAGCGCTATGGTTTGAAACAAGTGCAGCTGCCTGGCCGCATCTTGGGGCCACTGGGCACTCAGCTGCACCCTGAGCCAGCGCGCCACCCAGCGACCGCGCCGTTCGCATTGGAGCTGCCACTGCAGATCGGTGATTTTCAGGCTGCCTGCATCGGTCAGGTCGGTCCACACCTGCGGCAGGCAGGCGGTGCGAATTTGCAGCTTGTGGTCCTGGATGCGAAAGCCCGTGCATTCGTTGTTGTCCAGCAGGCCGTTTTGGTTTCGGTCGGCACTGAAGTCGATGCGGCTGCCCTCGATGCGCAGCTCTTCTGAACGGCTGCAAAACACATCTTGGCATTCGGCAGTTGAACGTTTTTGCCAAGCCTGCCCCACAAACTGGGCTTGCCGCACACTGCTGGCCATGGTGTCAAGGGCCGAGCGCAGGTCTTGGTGCAGATGGCTGTCTTGCAAGGCCCAGCGGTGGCCTTGCAGTTGTTGCGCCAACATTTTGCTGCCCGCAGCCAAGACCACCAAACCAATGCCCATGCCCACCACCAAGCCCACCAGTGTTTCGCCACGTTGGCGGCTTGGCTGGACAAGCCTTTGTGTCCCCATGGCCGGTGGCCAGCGCGAAAAAAAACAAGGGTCTTGTGCCATGATTTGTTCACTGACGCCAGCAGCGGCCGGTGTCGGCTCTCAAGTCGGCCCCACTGCCCAGCACCACCGTGGCGCTGTGCATCAATTGCAAGCGCATGGGATTGCATCCGCTGTCTTTGGCTTGGTCGCCTATGGGGGTGGCGCTGAGGCTGTAACCATCGGCGCTGGCTGCGTCAATGCTGATCTTGTAATGACCCGAGGGGGACAGCTCGGATGCCCAGCCCAAGCTGGTCAAGTCACTGGCGTGGCTGTCGTGGCTGCTGCGCCAACGGGCTTGGTCCAACTGCAATTGCTGCAGTGCGCTTTGGGCGTCGCTGCGCCGGGCCTGCCTTTGTTGCTGG
>CAMCNQ010000313.1 GCA_945875955.1 Limnohabitans sp. Rim8
CATGGTGTAGCCCAAGGCCACCAAAGCGTACATGCTGCCCATGACCAGGCCGTTGATGACCTGCTGGAAAAAGACGTCCATTGAATTCTCCGTGTTTTGACTTGCGCTTAGCAAATCTTCGCGTCGGTTGTGGTTCCTGTTCAAGCCTCGCCTTTTGGGTGAGGCCTGACAACTAGCAAAAACCCCGCCAGATTTGCGCTGCATCGGGCGGGGTAGCGGGCGATTGTAGAGAAACTAAACCCAAGGTCGGTATTCACTTTCCTAGGAATTACCCTGTTGCGGCATTTTTCTTTTTCAGTTCATCCAGTTTTTCTGCAATTTTGATTTCCAAACCCCGGCGCACCGGTCGGTAAAACGCGGGCGCATCCATGCCATCGGGCAGGTAGCGCTCACCGGCGGCGAAGCCATCCTCTTCGTCATGGGCGTAGCGGTAGCCTTTGCCGTAATCGAGGTTCTTCATCAGCTGGGTGGGGGCGTTGCGCAAATGCATGGGCACAGCGCGGGTGCCGTCTTTTTTGACAAACGCCTTGGCCTCTTTGAAGGCTTTGTAGGCCGCATTCGACTTCGGGGCCATGGCCAAATAAATCACACACTGCGCCAGTGTCAGCTCCCCTTCCGGACTGCCCAGACGCTCATACACATCGGCTGCATCCAGCGCCATGCGCAGGGCCCGCGGGTCGGCCAAACCAATGTCTTCACTGGCCATGCGTATCAAGCGGCGTGCCATGTAACGCGGGTCTGCACCCCCGTCAAGCATGCGCACAAACCAATACAGTGCAGCATCAGGGTCTGAACCACGCACCGATTTGTGCAAGGCACTGATGGTGTCGTAGAACTGCTCGCCGCCTTTGTCGTAACGGCGCATGCGCTCACCCAGAACCCGCATCAGCCAGGTGTCGGTCACGGGCTCAATGCCCTCTTGCTTGGCCGCCATCGACAAGGTTTCCAGCGTGTTGAGCAAGCGCCGGGCATCGCCATCGGCATAGGCCAACAAGCGGCTCAAGGCCTCACTCGAAATGGCGGGTATGGCATGGATGGCTTGGGCACGCAAGACAATTTGCTGCAAATCGTCTGTCGTCAAGGGCTGCAACACATACACCGCCGCTCTCGAAAGCAAGGCCGAATTGACCTCGAAGGACGGGTTCTCGGTGGTGGCCCCAATGAAGGTGAACAGGCCGCTTTCCACATGCGGCAAAAAAGCGTCTTGCTGGCTTTTGTTGAAGCGGTGCACCTCGTCAACGAACATGATGGTGCGTTGGGCTTGCAAGCCGTTGCGCGCGGCCTCGGCTTTTTCTACCGCCTCACGGATGTCTTTGACCCCACCCAAAACCGCACTGATGCTCAGAAATTGCGCATCAAAGGCGTCGGCCATGAGCCGGGCAATGGTGGTTTTGCCCACACCCGGCGGGCCCCACAAAATGCAACTGTGTGGCTGGCCCGATTCAAAGGCCAGTCGCAAGGCCATGCCCTCGCCTAGCAAATGCTGTTGCCCAATCACCTCGCCCAAACGGCGTGGCCGCAACTGTTCGGCCAATGGGGCGTGGGGTGGCAACTTGGTGGGATTCATCACTTGGCGGGGTGCATTCGCCCTGCGGCCTCAAGGCTTGATCACATCGGCACCGGCTGGGACCTTGAACACAAAGCTGCTGGCCGGCATGGAAACATTGAGCTCGAAATTCAAAAACGTCAACACCGAACGCTGACCCAAGCTGTCCTGCACATCGAGCACCGCCAACTCAGGGCTTGCCGCACCCGTGCGCAGTCCCACCAAGACACTGCGAATTTGTCCGTCGGCTTCCCGTGGTGTGGCCCTGACCCATTGCAAACCAGCGCTTGCAGGCTCGGGTGCGAATTGAAACTGCGCTTTCAAGGCCTGTAAATCGGCCGTCGAGGTGAGCAAGGCCGCCGGGGTAGAACTGAGCGCTTGCGACTGGTTTCGCGCAGTGACCTGGTTGAGGTCCACGTCGTGCAACCACAGGGTCTGGCCATCGGCCACCATGGCCTGTGCGAAAGGCTTTTGGTAGTCAAAGCGGAATTTGCCGGGCCGATCAAACGCGAAAGTGCCACTCGATGTTTTGCTGCGCGGCGCTTGGCCATTGCGGCTGGGAGATGTCACCACCTGGCTGAATTGGGCGCGACCGCTGTGTGCCTGTTTCAGAAACTGAGTCAACAGTTCCAGCCCATCGGCCTGAGCGGGAGCGGCCAGCGCCAAGGCCCCCAGGCTGAGCAAAATCAAAACAGTGCGGCGTGAGATGAAAGGGGCTTTCATGCGGCTCATTCGGCCCGAGCAGGCACCAAAATTTCACGCTGGCCACTGCCGCTCATGCTGCTGACCAGACCGGCTTTTTCCATGTCTTCGACCAAGCGCGCGGCCCGGTTGTAGCCTATTTTGAGGTGGCGCTGGACCAAGGAAATGCTGGCTTTGCGGTTCTTCAAAACGACCTCGACCGCTTGGTCGTACATGGGGTCTTTTTCGGCGCTGTCGCCCTCGCCCAACATGCCGCCATCGTCGTCCACCGTGCCCCCTTCGAGCACACCTTCGATGTAATCGGGCGCGCCCTGACTTTTGAGGTAAGCCACCACGCGGTGTACTTCTTCGTCACTGACAAAGGCCCCATGCACACGGATAGGAAAACCGGTGCCAGAGGGCATGTACAGCATGTCGCCCATGCCCAGTAAAGCTTCGGCACCCATTTGGTCCAGGATGGTTCGGCTGTCGATTTTGCTGGACACCTGAAAAGCAATGCGCGTTGGGATGTTGGCCTTGATCAGTCCCGTGATCACATCGACACTGGGCCGCTGGGTGGCCAAAATCAGGTGAATGCCTGCGGCGCGGGCTTTTTGCGCCAAGCGGGCAATCAGTTCTTCGATTTTTTTGCCCACCACCATCATCAAATCGGCCAACTCGTCAATCACCACCACGATGTGCGGCAGACGCTTGAGCGGCTCCGGGTCGTCGGGCGTCAGGCTAAAGGGGTTGTAGATGAATTCTTCACGCGCCGTGGCGTCGTCGATTTTGACGTTGTAACCCGCCAAATTGCGCACCCCCATCTTGCTCATGAGTTTGTAGCGTTTTTCCATCTCGGCCACGCACCAATTGAGGCCTTGTGCAGCCTGGCGCATGTCGGTCACCACCGGTGCCAACAAATGCGGAATGCCTTCATAGACCGACATTTCCAACATCTTGGGGTCGATCATCAGCAAACGCACATCGCGCGCTTCGGCCTTGTACAGCAAGGACAAAATCATGGCGTTGATGCCCACCGATTTGCCCGAACCGGTGGTCCCGGCCACCAACACATGCGGCATTTTGGCCAGATCGGCCACCACCGGATTGCCCGTGATGTCTTTGCCCAGGCCCATGGTGAGCATGGACTTGGCTTCGTGGTAAACCTGCGAGCCCAAAATTT
>CAMCNQ010000314.1 GCA_945875955.1 Limnohabitans sp. Rim8
GGATCAGGCTGGGAGCAGTGATCGGATGAGCAAATTACAGTGAAAGGGCAGACGGGAGTCTCTGCTCAGAATTTGGGGGGTGGGGGTGGGGTGGGGTCGGCAGCTGGGCAAATTTGACCCAGTATCGGCATTGAACGCGGCATCGACAAACCGAAATCAGACCTCTGACCAAGCAGCCGGTTCGCACACATTCAACCCACTTCTTAGTAGCCAAAATTTGAAGGCGGGTAAATTGGTGGGTAGAAATAAAAAATGCGCCGGAAGGCGCATTTTTACTGGGTCACTGGCGGAGCAAGAGGGATTCGAACCCTCGATACGGTATAACCGTATACCGGATTTCGAGTCCGGCGCATTCGACCACTCTGCCATCGCTCCGCAGTTTGTCGCAGGCGAGATTCTAACAGAGCACTTCAGGGTTTCTTGGGCACCATCACTGCTGCATTGCGGGGTGCCATGGTCATGGAAACGGTGCTGCTGCTCAGCATGCCGCCATCGATCATCTCCAGCGTGGCCGTGCGTTCAAGCCGGGTCATGACCAAGAAACTGTTCTTGCCGCGCACGGCAGACACCACGGTCCACCCTTGAGCGGGGTAGGTCTCCAAAAAGAAGCGGTAGGCGGCGTCAAAATCGCGCCCCACATCCAGCACCACGCGGCCTACCCAGTTGTCACCCGCGCCAATGATCAATGACTGGTCCGATCGGATCACTGCCCCCGCAGGCAAAGACAGTTGGCCAAGCAACTGTGTGGGGTTGATGGCTTTGCCTTCCAGGTCCACGCCCGACGTTGGTGAGTTGCCGGTGCCAGCGCAACCCGCCAAAGCCATGGCCAAGGCCAGTAAAAATGCCCCAAAAACACGATGCAAGTTGTTCATCAAGGCACTCCAGTAGAGAACACAGTTTTCAAGCGCGCAACAGCGCCAGGCCACCCATATAGGGGCGCAGCACTTCGGGCACGGTGACCGAGCCATCGGCATTTTGGTAATTTTCAAGCACCGCCACCAGCGCCCGGCCCACGGCCAGTCCAGAACCATTCAAGGTGTGCACCAACTCGTTTTTGCCTTGCGCATTCTTGAAGCGCGCTTGCAGCCGTCTGGCCTGGAACGCCTCGCAGTTGGAGACCGAGCTGATCTCGCGGTAGGTATTTTGCGCGGGCACCCAAACCTCCAAGTCATAGGTTTTGCTGGCCCCAAAGCCCATGTCACCGGTACACAGGCTCATCACCCGATACGGCAGGCCCAATCTTTGAAGGATGGCTTCTGCATGACCGGTCATGGCCTCTAGGGCCGCATCGCTGTGGTCGGGGTGCACGATTTGCACCATCTCGACTTTGTCAAATTGGTGCTGGCGAATCAGGCCACGGGTGTCGCGCCCTGCACTGCCCGCTTCCGATCGGAAACACGGTGTGTGGGCAGTCAGTTTGATGGGCAAATCGGCCTCGGACAAAACCTCGTTGCGCACCACATTGGTCAGGGTGACTTCCGAGGTGGGGATCAGGTACAGCGCCTGGCTTTCCTCACTGCCGTCTTGCCCGCCCTTGTTGGCGGCGAACAAATCGGCCTCAAATTTGGGCAACTGGCCTGTGCCGCGCAGGGTCTCGGCATTGACGATGTAGGGGGTGTAGCACTCGGTGTACCCGTGTTCGTTGGTCTGAACGTCCAGCATGAACTGGGCCAAAGCCCGGTGCAATCGGGCCACAGGCCCGCGCATGAAAGTAAAACGCGAGCCCGTCAGTTTGGTGCCCATGGCAAAGTCCAAACCCAGCTTTTCGCCAATGTCCACATGGTCTTGGACTGCAAAATCGAACACCGGCACCTGGCCCCAGCGGCGCACTTCCAGGTTGCCGTGCTCGTCCTCACCCACGGGCACCGAGGGGTGCGGCAAATTGGGCACGGCCAGCAGCAAAGTTTGCAAATCGCTTTGGATCATCTCCAGGCGCTGGGCCGAAGCGTCCAGCTCGTCCTTGATGGAGGCCACTTGGGCCATTGCTGCATCGGCCTCGGCGTGTTGGCCTTTGCCCTTGAACATGCCAATTTGCTTGGACAAGTTGTTGCGCTGGCTTTGCAACTCTTCGGTGCGGGTTTGCAGCGTCTTGCGCTCGCCCTCCAAAGCACGGAAAGCGTCCACATTCAAAAAAGGCTGTGGGTTTTTACGGGTCTGCAAACGCGTCACTGCGGCGTCCAGATCTTTGCGGAGAAGAACAATATCGAGCATGACGACATTGTAGTGAACCCCACAGCAGCGGTTGAGTCCTTCACTGGCCCCGATTTGCCAGTCCGTTCAAGCGCCCTTCAAAAGCCATTTAACCTAAATCAGGCAGTTGGGCACGGCCGAGGGGCTGACGAAGCAGGTCTCTGACCAGCCGCGAGTGCCCCCCGGACTGCCTGTCCGGGCGGTGCGAGCAACAACGCCAGAGGCATGAAGCAGCAGACCTGCGGCCGTGCAGCGCTTGCCCCATGAGGTGAAGACCGTCGTGGGCGCAAGGTTTGATTCATCAAGTGTTTAAAGCGCAAGCAAGCGGCCAACTGCCGGGTTTAGGTTTAAGCGCCCATCAAGCGCTTGAAAATGCTCAGCTTTTGAGGCCTTTGGGCAGGGGGAACTTGATGGTTTCTTCAATGCCGTCGAGCTTGCGCACCGAGACAGCGCCCATGGCGCGCAAACGCGCAATCACCTCTTGGACCAACACATCGGGGGCTGAGGCACCTGCGGTCAGGCCCACTTTCAGAGCGCCCGAAAACCAAGCCGGGTCAAGTTCTGCGGCGCTGTCGACCATGTAGGCCGGGGTGCCCAGCCGATCGGCCAGTTCGCGCAAACGGTTGCTGTTCGAGCTGGTGGGACTGCCCACCACGATCACCAAGTCCACCAGCGGGCTCATCAGCTTGACCGCGTCTTGGCGGTTTTGGGTGGCATAGCAGATGTCTTGCTGCTTGGGCTCACGCACCTGCGGGAAGCGCGCCTTGACCGCCGCCACAATTTCGGCCGCGTCGTCCACACTCAAAGTAGTTTGGGTGACCACGGCCAGCAATCGGGTTTGCAGGGGTTGCACACGGGCCACATCGTCCGCGTCTTCGACCAGGTGGATGCCGCTGTCGAGCTGCCCCATGGTGCCCTCGACTTCTGGGTGCCCCTTGTGGCCGATCATGATGAATTCATAACCTTCTTTGTGGAGTTTGGCCACCTCCACATGGACCTTGGAGACCAGGGGACAGGTGGCATCAAAAATCCGAAAACCCCGCGCTTGCGCCTCTTCGTGCGTGGCCCGGCTCACGCCGTGGGCGCTGAAGATCAAGGTCGCACCGGGCGGCACGTCGGACAATTCTTCAATAAAGATCGCCCCCTTGGCCTTCAGGTCGTTGACCACATAGGTGTTGTGCACAATTTCATGG
>CAMCNQ010000315.1 GCA_945875955.1 Limnohabitans sp. Rim8
CAATGTCAGGCTGGAGCAGTGGCATGACCTGCGGCAGCAACTCTTGCGCCACCATGGCCACGCGAGCGCCACTGTCTTGCAGGCAGTAGCGGATTTCGCTTTGGGTGCACATGGCGTTGACCGGAACCACCACCGCCCCGGCGCGCATGATGCCGTAGTAGGCCACCACGTATTGAGGGCAGTTTTGGCTCATCAACAAAACCCGGTCGCCGCGCTGCACACCCAGGCGTTTGACCAGGTAACCGGCCAGCGCCTCCACACGCGCAAGCAGCGCCGCATAGCTCAGCGTGCTGCCGCAAAAAATCACGGCGGGCTTGTTCGGATAGCGCTCGGCCGCGACTTGCACGTAATGCGTGAGTGGCACCTGCGGCAAGCTCAGCGTGCGCGGAACGCCTTTGGGCCAAAAGGGTGTGGACGATGGGCTCATCACAGGCTTCTGGAGATCAACTCTTTCATGACCTCGCTGGTGCCGCCATAAATGCGGGTCACACGCGAGTCGACAAAAGCGCGGGTGATCGGGTACTCCATCATGTAGCCGTAGCCGCCGTACAGCTGCAGCAACTCATCCAGCGCCTTGCCCAGCTCTTCGGTGGCAAAGAGTTTGGCCATGGCGCCCTCTTGCACCGTGAGCTTGCGGCGCAGGTGTTCGCCCAAATACTGGTCCACCATCATGCGCACGGCGGTGGTGCGCACTTTGATCTCGGCCAGCTTGAAACGGGTGTTCTGAAAGTCAAACAGCGGCTTGCCAAACACCACGCGATCTTTGGTGTAGCGCACAGTCTCGTCAAACATCGCCTCCATCTTGGCGGCTGCGCCCAGCGCGATCACAAAGCGCTCTTGCGCCAGCTCTTGCATCAGGTAGGCAAAGCCCTTGTTTTCTTCGCCCAGGATGTTGCTGACCGGCACGCGCACGTCTTCAAAAAACAGCTCGGCGGTATCAGCCGCTTCCTGGCCCATTTTGTCGAGCTTGCGGCCTTTGCGAAAACCCGCACGGTCGGCCTCCACCAAGATCAACGACACGCCCTTGGCACCCAACTCGGGCTCGGTCTTGGCCACCACCACGACCAGGTCGCAATTCAGGCCGTTGGAGATGAAAGTCTTGGCACCGTTGATGACGTAGTCGCCCCCGTCGCGGCGGGCCGTGGTGCGGATGGCTTTGAGGTCGCTGCCCGCGCCGGGTTCGCTCATGGCAATCGCCAGAATCACCTCACCCGTGGCGCATTGGGGGAGCCACTGGGCTTTTTGTGCGGGCGTGCCCAGTCGCTCGATGTAAGGCGCCACCACATCCGAGTGCAGGCCAAAGCCCAAGCCACTCACGCCGGAGCGGCCAATCTCTTCGACGATCACGGCCGCGTGGCCAAAGTCGCCACCGCCGCCACCCCACTCGGGGTCCATGGTGGCGCACAGCAGGCCTTCGCGCCCGGCCTTGAGCCAGGTCTCGCGGTCGACCCGGCCGTCTTTGTCCCACTGGGCTTGGCGGGGCTTGCATTCGCGCTCCAGAAAGCGGCGCACGGTGGTGCGCAGCTTCTCGTGGTCTTCACGGAACACGCTGCGGGGAAAGGTGAGGATGCTGTCCATACGCGCCTCAAGGACGGCCGCCGCCGCAGACCAGCACCTGACCGCTGACGTAGTTGGATTCGGGAATGCAGAACATGTAGACCGCGCCCGCAGCCTCTTCGGGTGTGCCGCCCCGGCCCAGCGGAATGGTGGCTTCGGCCGCTTTGAGGCGGTCCGGCTGCACGCCGACTGCGATGGTTCGGCCCTGGATCTCCACGCTGGCCTCGCCCGAAGTCAGGGGCTGTGTGAGGCGCGTCATGATCAGGCCAAAGGCCACGCTGTTGACGTTGACCTTGTAGCGGCCCCACTCTTTGGCCATGGCTTTGGTCAAACCATTGATGCCGGCCTTGGCCGCCGCGTAGTTGGCCTGGCCCGCGTTGCCGTACACACCCGAGGTGGACGAGATGTTGACCACCTTGCGGTGCTTGGGCGTGCCCGCTTCGGCTTCGCGCTTGGCCGCTTCGCGGATGAAGCCCGAGGCGGCGCGCAAGATGCGAAACGGCGCGGTCAGGTGCACGGCCAGCATGGCTTCCCATTGCTCGTCGCTCATCTTTTGCAGCACGTTGTCCCAGGTGTACCCGGCGTTGTTGACGATGATGTCGATGCCGCCAAAGTTGTCGAGCGCGGCCCGGACAAAGCGGTCGCCAAAGTCGGTGTCGGTCACGCTGCCGATGCAGGCCACGGCCTGGCCACCACGGGCGATGATGTCGGCCACGGTCTGCTCGGCAGGGGCTGGGTCGAGGTCGTTGATGACGACGCGTGCGCCTTCGCTGGCGAGCTTGAGCGCGATTTCACGGCCAATGCCGCGACCGGAGCCAGAGACCAGGGCCACTTGGCCTTCGAGTTTGCGGGTCATGGAGAGTCCTTTTCTATGGCATGTAGAAGTTTGAAAAGTGTCCGCAAGTCATCTCGTAGGTCGGTGGCTTCAGCCCCGACATTGCTGACTTTGGCGGAGGCTGCATGTCGGGGCTGAAGCCGCCGACCTACAACATCTTTGGACATTGAATAGTTCACAGGGCCGAATCAATCCTGATGTTTCAGGCCAGCGCCACCACGGCGTCGCCTGCGAGCTTGACCTGGCCTTGGGCGTTGACCGTGGTCAGAGACAGGCGCACGCGGCGCTCGCCATCAACTTCGAATTTCTCGGTCACCTGACCGGTGCAGGTGATCTTTTCGTGCACCTGGGTCATGGCGGCAAAGCGCACGCTGTAGTCGCGAATGGCCGTTTGCGGCACCCAGTTGGTGAGCAGGCGGGCCAGCCAGCCCATGGACAACATGCCGTGCGCGATCACATCGGGCAGGCCCGCGAGGGCGGCAAAGTCGGTGTCGACGTGGATCGGGTTGTGGTCGCCCGAAGCGCCGCAGTAAAGCGCCAGCGTCAGGCGCGAAACGGGTGGCAGCTCCAGCGCAGGAAGGGCGTCGCCCACTTGCAGGGCGTCAAAGGATGGGAGGGTCATGGGGGTTTCCTTATCCGTGGCGCAGCACGGTGACGGCGCGCAGATCGGCCACATGCTCGCCACGCTGGTTGCTGACGCGGGTTTTGCGCAATACGAATTCGAGTGCGCCGCCCTTTTTGTCGTAAATGTCTTCGATGCGCTGCTCAAAGCGCAGCACATCGCCCGCGTAGGCCATGCGGTGGAAGGTGAAGCCCTGCTCGCCGTGCAGCAGCTTGCGGTAGTCCATGCCCAGCAGGTTGCGGATCGCGGCCGGATCGGGCGACTCCATCTCCAGGCAAAACAAAAACGTGGGCGGCACGGGCAAGCCCGGGTGGCCTGCGGCGTGGGCGGCGGCCTCATCGGTGTAAACCGGGT
>CAMCNQ010000316.1 GCA_945875955.1 Limnohabitans sp. Rim8
AAAGGCTACGCCTGGAGCGTGGAATACACCGACGACCCCCACCCTCGCAACACCTACTGGGACATGTTTGGCCACCCCATGTTTGACCTGCATGACGCGGCAGGTGTGATGCAAGAACTCAAGGGCTGCCGCGCTGCATTTCCTCAGCACTACATCCGCATGATGGCGTTTGACTCCACCCGTGGGGTAGAGACCATCGTGATGAGCTTCATCGTCAACAGGCCCCAAACAGAACCCGGCTTCATGCTGGAGCGCCAAGAGGTCAATGGCCGTTCAATCCGCTACACCACACGCGGCTACGCTGCAGACAAACCCGAAGCCGAGCGCTACAAAGCCTAAGCCCCCACCGAAACAGCCGCTGACCGCAAGCCACATTGATGACCACGCCTTCTTACGCCATTCCAGGCAGCACCCCACCAAGTGCTGCGGTCAGTGCACCCAGCCCAAACCCCGCAGACGAAGTGGACAAAACCGCGGGCGCTCGCTCGGTGGGCGAGGTGCTGGAAGGCTCTCAAGTGGAAACGGTTTTGCACGAATTGGACCGCAACTTGGTGGGATTGGCACCCGTCAAAGCGCGCATCCGAGACATCGCGGCCCTGCTTGTGATCGACAAATTGCGTGGCAACCTGGGCCTGTCCAGCCAGTCTCCCAGTTTGCACATGTGTTTCAGCGGCAACCCAGGCACCGGGAAAACCACCGTGGCCAACCGCATGGCGCAAATCCTGTTCCGGCTTGGCTTTGTGCGAAAAGGCCATCTGGTCTCGGTCACACGCGACGACCTGGTCGGTCAGTACATTGGTCACACCGCGCCCAAAACCAAAGAAGTCTTGAAACGGGCAATGGGGGGCGTCTTGTTCATTGACGAGGCTTACTACCTGTACCGCCCCGAAAACGAGCGCGACTATGGACAAGAAGCCATAGAAATTTTGCTGCAGGTGATGGAAAACCAGCGCGACGACCTGGTGGTGATCTTGGCCGGTTACCAAGACCGCATGGACACCTTTTTTCAATCCAACCCCGGCATGAGTTCGCGCATTGCCCACCACCTGGATTTTCCTGACTACGCCGTTGACGAGTTGCTGCACATTGCCGGCATGACGCTGGCCCAACAAAACTACCACTTCGGCCCCGGTGCGCAAGAGGCCTTTGAAGCTTATCTGGGCCTGCGCATTCAGCAACCCCACTTTGCCAATGCCCGCAGCGTTAGAAACGCGCTGGACCGCGCCCGCCTGCGCCAAGCCAGCCGTTTGTTTGCCGATCGAGACCGCATACTCACAGCCGATGACCTGGTCACGCTTGAAGCCTCGGACATTCTGGCCAGCCGGGTTTTTAAGCAAACCTGAAGCCTTGATTGACAAGCCTAGGCGCCTGATTGCGGCCTAGGGCAAGCAGCTGCAACGCACACACCGGTAAATCGGCCGGCCTGTTGATTAGCCAGACAAACTGAGCCACTGGCTCAGTTTTCAAAGCCAATCAACATCCAGCCCAATAGTCGGTTTGCCTGCAGTTAAAGCTTTGCTGCCTTCAACACCACCTCAGGGTGCATGCCACCCGGACTTCGCATCCAAGCGGGCTTGGCGCTCTTGGTCGGCCTGCATTTCCTGCTCAAACTGTTCGCGGGTCTGGCGCAGGCGCTGGATGAAGTCTTCGGTGCTGTGCCTGTCGGCTTGGGCTTGGCGTAAAAAATCCAGGCTGTGTCGCCTGAAGTCATCGGCCAGCCCCTTGGCCTGCGCCCGGTCCCGGCCCAAAATCTCCAGCGCAGAGCGGCCGCTGCGCAGTGAGGATTCGAACAATTCGCGCTCCACATGCAGCACTTGCATTTCGGCCAACTCCATGGCGTGGCGCGCATCTCTGGCGCGGGCCACGATTTGCACATGGGGATACGCGTGCTGCAAGACCTTGACCATGCGGTTGCACTGCACCACGTCGTCAATGGCCAGCACCATCACCTGGGCGTGTTCAATGCCTGCGGCATGCAGCAAGTCGGTCTGCGTGGCGTCACCAAAATACACCCTGAAACCGTAACGCCTGGCGCTGTCCACCGTGTTGGCATCGTGGTCGATGACGGTGGGCTTGACGCCTGCCGCCATCAACAACCGGGCCACGGTTTGGCCGTAACGCCCAAAGCCCGCGACGATCACCGCCGGGTGGTCGTTGGCTATGGCATCGGCCGCACGGCTTGGGGTGGGTTCGCGGCAGGCCCAGTCAAACACTTTGAGCAGCAAGGGCGTGGTGGCCATGGACAAGGCGGCAACCAAGGTCAGCAAATCGGCTTGTTCAGGGCGCATGGCGCCCGACAACTTCGCGGCAGTCAAAACCACAAAAGCAAATTCCCCCACTTGGGACAGCAAGAGCGCCAGCAGCACTTTGTCCCGCCCTTTCAGACCCACGGCTGGGCCCAGCGTCCACAGGGCCAAAGCCTTCAAGCCGACCACGCACAACAAACCCGCCAGCACTTGCACCGGCATGCTGCGCAGCAAGCCCAGGTCCATGCCCATGCCCACGGCAATGAAAAACAAACCCAGAAGCAGGCCTTTGAATGGGCGGATGTCGCTTTCCAGCGCATGGCGGTATTCGCTGCTGGCCAAGAGCACGCCGGCCAAGAAGGCCCCCAAACCCATGGACAAACCCACCTTGTCCATCAAGGCCGCGACGCCCAAGACCAGCAACAAAGCAAAACCAGTAAACAGCTCGCGCACCTGGATGCGGGCGATGAAATGCATCACCGGATAAGCCACATAGCGGCCCAGCACCACCACCGCCAACACGGCCACCAGCTGCCACACCCCTGCCATGACGTCAAAGCCCGCAGCGCTGACCTCGGACGGCTGACCCAACAAAGCCGCCACGGCCAGCAAGGGAATTGCCGCCATGTCTTGGTACAGCAGCATGGCGAAACCGTTGCGTCCCACCGGAGTGGCCATCAGGTTTCGCTCCTGCATCAAGGCCACAACGATGGCGGTGGACGACAAGGCCAGTGCCAAAGCGCCCATCATGCTGGCCTGCCACGACCAGCCCAAACCCCAGCCCAGCAAAGACAAGGCCGCAGCACTGAGCACCATTTGCAGCGTGCCGCCGCCAAACACCATGCTGCGCATGGCCCACAAACGCTTTGGCTCCAGTTCCAGTCCGATCACAAACAGCATCAAGACCACGCCCAGCTCAGACACATGCAGCAAAGCCGCCGGGTCACTCACCAGGCCCAAGGCCATGGGGCCTATGACCACGCCTGCCAGCAAATAGCCCAGCACCGAGCCCAAACCCAAGCGCACCGCCAACGGCACAAACACCAAGGCCGCCAATAAAAACAAAATGGCTTGCGTCATGCCGGACCTCCTTCTGTCTTG
>CAMCNQ010000317.1 GCA_945875955.1 Limnohabitans sp. Rim8
GGGCTGACCTTGCGCCAATTTGCATACCGTTTGCGCAAAGCGGGTTTGCGCTAACGGACATTGTGTTGACACATTGTCGACGCAATGTCCAAAACACACTGCCATCAACCCTTACCACCAAGCGCCGACGATGCCTTGCAGTCAGCCACGACGCGCCAAAGCGGTCTGAAAACCCAATGCAATCAAGCACTTGCAGTGCAGCGCCCCGGCCAATGGCCTGATGCGGCGAACTTGGCACATCCCTTGCAGAGACATGGACACAGGCACCCACCGGTGCCTTGTTCCACAACCCATCCCAAGGACTTGCCATGACCGAAGCTGCCACCCTCGACACCCCCACCACCGACAAAGCCTATTTGCGCCCCATCGACGCCCAAGGCCTAGCCACTTTTGCAGCCGGTGGCAAAGCCAACCCGGCGCGACGAGGCACCAACAAGGTCCACACCGTGATGGAGGGCCAGTACCGCTCCTTGTCTTCTGTGGGCGACAAACATACCGTGGTGGTGGACGAGCCGCTGCACCTGTTTGGCGAAGACACCGCGCCCGCCCCTGGCGAGATCGTGCTGTCGGGCCTGGGCGGCTGCATTGCCGTGGGCGTGACCGCCGTGGCCACTTGGAAGGGCGTGAAGCTGCGCAAGCTCGAAGTCTTTTTGGAAGGCGACATCGGCAACCCCGCCGCCTGGGGGGCTGGCGGTGCGCTGGAGATGATGTCGCCCCAAATGGGATTTCAGGCCATCCGAGTGAAGGTGCTGGTCGAAGGCGACGCGCCGCGCGAAGTGCTCGACGAAATCGTCCAGCACGCGAACTTCTATTCGCCTGTGGCCAACAGCATGCGCAACCCCATCCCGTTCGAAATCTCAATGGCTTGATTTGGTGCAACAGGCGCACGCCGCGCCTGTTGAAGCATTCATCCCCGTTCAGCCCGCGCTCTGATCAAGAGCGCCCTCCATTGGAGCTTTTTATGAACCCCGCCGACCTGCCCCCTGAACTGGCCACCCCTTCCTCCCCGCTCATCAACGCGGTGCGTGTCATCGCCCAAGGTCCCTTGGCGCAACAGGCCTATGCGATTGACCGAGGCACCTACCCCGAAGCCGTGCTGAAACAGCTGGCAGCCGCAGGGGCCATGAGCGCACACCTGCCCCAAGCCGATGGCACACCGGGCGATTACGGCTTGGCCATTGCGGCCATGGCCGAAGCGTCCAAAGTGTGTGGGGCCACCGGCTTCATGATGTGGTGCCAATCGGTGGCGGGGCTTTACATGCTGGCTTCAGGCAACCCGGCTTTGAACGGCGAACGCCTGACAAGGCATATGTTGGGCGAAGCTCTGGGCGGCACTGGTTTGTCGAATCCGATGAAAAGCTTTGCGCAAATCGAAAGCCTGTTGCTCAAAGCCACGCCGGTCGAAGGCGGCTATCTGGTCAACGGCACCTTGCCTTGGGTCAGCAACCTGGCCGCCGACCATTACTTCGGCGCGATTGCTGCCGTGGCGACTGACGATGCGGGAACCAGCCGCGAGATCATGTTCATGCTGCGCTGCGACGCGCCTGGGGTCACGCTCAAAGCCTGCCCCGAGTTTTCGGGCATGGAAGGCACCGGCACCTTCAGCGTGCATTGCAAAGACCTGTTTGTCGGCCGCGATGATTTGGTGGCCGACCCGGCCAAACCCTTGATCGCCCGTGTTCGCGGTGGCTTTGTGCTGCTGCAGTGCGGCATGGCCACCGGCATCATCCAGGGTGCCATCGACAGCATGTGGGCCGTCGAGGGGCAACTGGGCCATGTGAACCAGTACCTGGAAGACAGGCCCGCCGATTTGCAAGCCGAGCTGGACGCGCTGCTGGTCCGCGTCATGACACTGGCCGAAACCCCTTTCGAAACCGCCACCGAGTACTTCATCGACGTACTCGATGCCCGCAGCCACAGCGCGGAGCTGTGCCTGCGCGCTGCCAATTCGGCCCTGATGCACCAAGGCGCGCGCGGCTATCTGATGCAGTCGGCGGTGCAGCGCCGCGTGCGCGAAGCGCAGTTTGTGGCCATCGTCACCCCCGCCATCAAGCATTTGCGCAAAGAGATGGCCCGCCTGAGCGCCCAGGAGATGCCCGCATGAACGACACCCCTCTTGTGCTACCCGCCGACGCGGCTTGGCAGCTCTACATTTGCCACGCTTGCGGCTACATATACAACGAGCAAGAGGGCGACCCCGACTCCGGTCTGTTGGCAGGCACCCGCTTTGCCGAAATTCCCGACAACTGGGCTTGCCCCTTGTGTGGCGTGACCAAATCCGATTTTGAGTTGTATATGCCACCCAGTTTGGGCGCGCTGAAAAGTGCCTCGGCCTGCCAAACCATGACGTCACGCGCATCGCCGGGCATCGTGATCGTGGGGGCGGGCAAGGCGGGCTGGCAATTGGTACAGAACCTGCGCGCCCAATTGCCGCACACCCCCATCACCTTGGTCACCGCCTGCAATGGCGATGTGTATGACAAGCCCTTGTTGTCGGTGGCCATGGCCAAAAACATGAAGCCCGAGGCATTGGTCAAAGAAAGCGGTTCACTGGCTGCTGCGCGTTGGCAAGTGCGCTTGCTGGCCCACACCCGCGCTCTGCACATCTGCGCCGACAGCCAGACCTTGCGCACCACGCGCGGCCCTGTGCGTTACACCGAACTGGTGCTGGCACACGGTGCCGAGGCCACGTTGCCTGCGCCCCTGAAAGCCGATCTGTGCTGGCGCATCAACCACCTGCAGGCCTACCAACGCTTTCAAAGCGCACTGGGCAGCGCACCACAGCATGTGGCCATTGTGGGTGCCGGTTTGATTGGCAGCGAATTGGCCAATGACCTGGCGCTGGGTGGGCACCGCGTGACACTCATCGACACGCAAGAGCGACCCCTAGCGCGCTGGCCAGCAGATCAGGCGGGCACGCCTTTGCTGGCGGCCTGGTCGGGTTTGCCGATCCACTTCATGGGCGCCGTGCAGTTGCAAGACCTGCAGCGCCAGGGTCAGCAATACCAACTGACCCTGCACGACGGCCAAGTGCTGCTGGCCGACCAGGTGATTGCGGCCACAGGGCTGGTCACGCCCACGCGCTTGGCGCAAAGCGCAGGCCTGGCCTGGCACAGCGGCATTGCCGTTGATGCGCAAACACTGCAAAGCAGCGTGCCCCACATTCACGCCTTGGGCGACTGCATCAGCGTGAACGGGCAATCGAGCCGATTCATCGAACCCATCCTGCGCCAAGCCCAGACGCTCACAGCAGCTTTGGTCTGCGCTTGCCAGCAAGAGGCCGTGGTGCAAGTGCCCTACACCGTGCGCGACACGGTGGTGCGGGTCAAGACCACTTC
>CAMCNQ010000318.1 GCA_945875955.1 Limnohabitans sp. Rim8
TAAAAGGCAGCAAAACTGCCACCGAGCGACCACGCCAAAGCACCCGCGCCGCTGCGCCGGTCACCAGTCCGGTTGAACGGGTGTCCGGCCTGGGGCTTGATTCAGGCACTTTCCGTGCCCGCATGGTGCGCAAATTGGCCGAGCAAGGCGTCAAGGACGCCCGTGTGCTCCAAGCCATGGGCGCGGTTGAGCGCCATCAATTTGTCGAAAGTGCCTTGGTCAACCAAGCCTACGAGGACACCAGCTTGCCCATCGGTCTGGGTCAAACCATCTCCAAACCCAATGTGGTTGCGCGCATGCTTGAGTTGCTTTGCCAGGATGCGCCAGGAAAGTTGGGCCGCATTTTGGAGATCGGTACGGGTTGCGGCTACCAAGCGGCCGTGCTCAGTCATGTCGCTGCTGAGGTCTACAGCATCGAGCGCTTGCGCGCTTTGCACGAGAAGGCCAGAACCCTGTTGCGGCCATTTCGATTGCACAATGTGCATTTGATTTTTGGCGATGGCATGCTGGGCTATCCCAAGGGCGCGCCCTATGCGGGCATCATTTCAGCCGCTGGTGGAGAGTCTGTGCCGCAAGCTTGGCTGGACCAACTGGCCATGGGCGGTCGCTTGGTTGCCCCCACCCTCACGCCGGATGGACATCAAGCCTTGGTGGTGATGGTGAAAACCGAACAAGGTTTTGTTCGTCAGGTTCTAGAGGCGGTTCATTTTGTGCCTCTAAAATCGGGCATTGCTTGAAAAAACTATTTCTTATGATCTACCTTACCCCCTACCGACGCTTTGTTTTGATGGCCCTTGTTTTGGCCGCGCTGGCCGGGTGTTCGACCTCGAACCGTGTGCCAGCGCCTGTTGAGGACAGGACGGCCATGGGCCGAACACCGCCTGGCAATCCGCCTGCGCCTTTGCTAGAGCCCGTGCCTGCGGTCAAACCACTGCTTGGGGCTGAAAATGCGGGAAAGCCCGGTTTTTATACGGTTCAGCGCGGCGACACTTTGAACCGGATTGCGCTGGACAATGGCCAGTCTTGGCGTGATTTGGTCCGATGGAACAACTTGCCCAACGCCGACCTGATCGAAGTGGGCCAAGTCTTGCGTGTCAGCCCGCCTGAGGCGGTGGTGTCGGCTTCAGGCGTGGTGGTCAACCCGATTCCTGCAACGGTCAGCGCCTCGCCCAATGCGGTGCCCGCCAAGACGGCACCGACGCCATCCACCGCGCCGCCTGCCAGTGCGGGCAATGACAATGGTTTGAATTTCATATGGCCTGCCAATGGCCATTTGATTGCCGGTTTCGATGAAGTCAAAAACAAAGGTTTGGACATTGCAGGCCAAAGCGGGGACCCGGTGATTGCCGCCGCAGATGGCCAAGTGGTTTATGCCGGTTCTGGGCTTCGTGGTTATGGTAACCTGATCATCCTCAAGCACGACAACACTTTTTTGACGGCCTATGCGCACAACAAAAACTTGCTGGTCAAAGAAGACCAAAAGGTTCGCAAAGGCCAGAAAATCGCCGAGATGGGTGACTCCGACGCGGACCGCGTGAAACTCCACTTTGAGGTGCGCCGCCAAGGCAAGCCGGTGGACCCCGCCAAGCTATTGCCAACGCGCTGAACGCACAGCTCCAGATGCCTTGGCCCGTCCTGGTTTTTGACATCGAGTCTTTGCCCGACATCGCCGGTTGGCGACGCCTGAACCCAACGGCCCCTGAGTTGAGCGATGCGCAAGTTTATGCACAGTGGCAAACGCAGCGGGCAGAGCAAGGCAAAACCGATTTCATGCCCCTGTATCTGCAGCGCATCTTGGTGATCAGTTGCGTGTTTCGAAATGCCGAAGGCTTGCGCGTGCATTCCTTTGTTGACCGCGATGGCCAAAGTGAAGGCCGCATCGTGCAGTCTTTTTTCAACACCATAGAAAAGCACGAGCCCCAATTGGTGAGTTGGAATGGCGGTGGCTTTGACTTGCCTGTGCTGCATTACCGCGGCCTGCAGCATGGCGTGGTGGCCGACAAATACTGGGACATGGGCGAGGGCGGCAATGCCAATGACCGCGAGTACAAGTGGAACAACTACATCTCGCGCTACCACATGCGCCACCTGGATTTGATGGACCTTTTGGCCAAATACACCCCAAAGAACAACGCCCCCATGGACGCTTTGGCCAAACTGTGTGGCTTTCCCGGCAAGCTGGGCATGGATGGCGCACAGGTTTATGCGCAGTTTCTGTCAGGCCAGACCGAGGACATCCGCCGTTATTGCGAAACCGACGTGATGAACACCTATTTGCTTTACTGCCGTTTCCAAAAAATGCGTGGCGGCTTGACCGAAGTCGAATACGAGCAGGAAATCGATTTCGTCAAAGCCCAGCTGGCAGCCTGGAGCCCTCAGGAGCCTCACTGGCAGGCGTATTTACAGGCTTGGCCTTGAAACATGTCAAGCCCCATGGCCTGCAAGCTTAAAAAGTGGACACATCCTGAGACAATCAGGGCATGAGTGAACCAGACCTTGCCTTGACCGATTTCCAACAACCGCCACAGCTCAGCGACCTAGCCGATTTGCCAGAAGGCTGGCTGCGCGTGGTTTCCCTCGACATGGAGGCCCAAGGCATCGCCCGCAGGCCCGATGGCAAAGTGGTCTTCATTGAAGGCGCCTTGCCTTTCGAGGTGGTGTCGGTTCAGGTTGGGCGTAGAAAAAACAAATTTGAGCAGGGCACGGTGACGCAAATTCACCAGGAATCATCGCAGCGGGTGCGTCCAGGATGCCCGCATTTTGGCCTGCATGGCGGCGCCTGTGGGGGCTGCAAAATGCAGCACCTGGAGATCTCCGCCCAGGTCGCCGTCAAGCAACGCGTGTTGGAAGACAACCTCTGGCACTTGGGAAAGGTGAAAGCGCAAACCATGCTGCGGCCCATTGAAGGGCCTGCTTGGGGCTACCGCTACCGCGCGCGTTTGTCGGTGCGTTATGTGATTAAAAAAGGCGAGGTGCTGATTGGCTTCCATGAACGCAAAAGCAGTTACATCGCCGACATGAAGGTTTGCCCCGTGTTGCCCCCGCATGTCAGCCGCATGTTGTTGCCGCTGCGGGCTTTGATCGGACAAATGCAGGCCCGCGAAACCTTGCCGCAACTCGAGTTGGCCTGCGGCGACAAAGTCACGGCCCTGGTGCTGCGCCATTTGGCCCCCCTGAGCGATGAGGACAAAGCCTTGCTGCGTCAGTTTGCGGCCCAGCACCAGGTGCAATGGTGGTTGCAAGCCAAGGGGCCCGAAACCGTCCAATTGTTGGACGAGGGCGGCCCACAGCTGAGCTATGACCTGCCAGACTTTGGCATCACCATGCCTTTCAGGCC
>CAMCNQ010000319.1 GCA_945875955.1 Limnohabitans sp. Rim8
GGGGCACGGGCACACCGGCCGCAAACAGGAGTTTTTTGGTCAGGTCTTTGTCTTGGGCAATCGACTCTGCGATGGCGCTGGTGTCATCGATTTCAGCGGCTTGTATGCGCCTTTGATGGGCGCCCCAGCCAAACTGGACCAGGCTGCCGTCGGTCAAGCGGCGCACCGGAATGCCGCGCGCCATGGCCGCATCCACAATCGCCCCCGTTGAGGGGCCCAGGCGCACATCTTCATCGAGTTCGTGCAGTTGCGACAAAGCGCTTTCCAGGTCAAAGCCGTGGGCCTGTGTGGCGGCTTGGCAAAGTTTTTCGGCCAAGCCCAGCGCCAAGCGGCCCACCACTTCCTCGGAATACTGAACCACCACTTGGTAGACCCCTGCCTCTTCGGTGGTCGTGGTGCGGCTGAAGGTGACGGGGCAACCCGCCTGGATTTGCAGCGACAGCGTGACCTTTTCAAGCGCGTGGGCCATGGCGGGCACTTCACCGGTGTGGTTGCTGTCAATGGCCCCCACCTGGGGGAAGATGCGCCGCAAGCGTTGCTCTATCGGATGGTCTGCCGACAAACGGCATTCGTCCTCGGTGCAGGTCACGATGGCTTCAATGGCCGTGTGACGGGTCCACAAATTGGGTCCGCGCAGTGCGCGAATTCTTGAGATTTCCATGAAGATGGATTCCTGTTAGGCAATAAGGCCAATGGCCTGTTCAGAACTCAGTGGGCGCCGTGCTGGCCAAAACTTTTGACGCCTGCACGGATCAAATCGGTGCCAATGCCCAAGGCCCAGGCCACACTGGCGGCCACCAGCATGTCGTTGGTGTTCAACTGATGGCTCTGTAATTGGCGCATGACGGCGGGGCGTTTGCTGGACAACACCAAAGTCTCGCGCGGCCCTTCACTCAAAACCATTTGTTCGTCGCGCCAAAAAGCCACGCGACCCCCTTCGCTCAGGTGGCTGACCAGGTGGGGGTTGTTTTCTTGTTGCGCATAAAACAGCACGCTGCCGTCGCAAAACGCGGCCATCTCGGCCACCTGCGGGTCATCGGCGTTCAAAACCGCCGTACCGGTGGGCAAGACCACATCGATTTGGGTGCGCAAATAGCTGGGCATTTTTTCGTCGCTGCCCGCATGCAAATCGTCCAGTCCCGTGGCTTTGGGCATGCAGGTGAGCACGCCGATTTGACAGCGGTCATAAGGCAAGCCTTGGCTGAGCAAATGGCGCGCATTGCTTTCAAACACCGCCGCCTGCACCGAACGGTTGATCAGCAGCCGCTGGGCATGGTCCCAATCCATGCCGTTTTCTGCTTGAATCAGGCGTTGGTTCATGAACAAACCATCGGCACAGGCCAAACCCGTGTACAGGCCTTTGAGGTGCAGCAGCCAGGCCACCAACAGGGCCGGGCGCGTGGTGTCGCCATCGCCCATCAGGCCCACAATCGGGATGCGGCCATTGTCGCTCTGCTTGAACAAATGGTTGGCAATGGCCTGGCCCACAGGACGTGGTTTGCCCTTGGCCGGTTTGAGGTGCATGAGCAGGCCCGGGCCTGCATTCACCTCAACAACCGCACCGCCTTGCGCGTGCAAGGGCTTGGAGATGTCTTGTGCCACCAGGTCAACGCCCGCAATGTCCAGGCCCACGACGCGGGCGGCCAGCACCGCTTGCGCCGCCACCTCGGGGTGAACCTCGTCGGTCACATCGAGCGCCATATTGCCCGTGCGCATGATGAGCACGCTGCGGTTTTTCTCGGGCACGCTGTCGGCCTTCAGGCCCTGGCGTTTGAGTTCAAGCACCGACGTGGTGTGCTCGTCCAGGCGGATGGTGTCCAGCGGAAAGCCTTCTTCTTCGCCGCGACGCGGGTCGGAGTTGATTTGGCACTCGATCAACTGCAACACGGTTTGCACCCCGTCGCCCACCACGCTGGCCGTCTCGCCTTTGTTGGCGGCCACCACCTGGTTGCCCACCACCAACAATCGGTGCTCCTCACCCAGGATGAAGCGCTCGACCAGCACTTCGCTGCCTTCGGCCAAGGCGATGCCATAGGCCGCTTCAATGTCTTCTTGTTTGGACAGTTCCAGTGACACCCCGCGCGCGTGGTTGCCGTCGGTTGGTTTCACGCACACCGGCAGGCCGATGTCTTGCGCTGCCGCCCAAGCCGCCGCTGGGCTGCTCACAATGTGGCCCTCGGGCACGGGCACGCCACACATGCTGATCAGCTGTTTGGTCAGGTCCTTGTCTTTGGAGATGCTTTCCGCAATGGCGCTGGTGCTGTCGGTTTCGGCAGTCCAGATGCGGCGCTGATGCGCGCCTTGGCCCAGTTGCACCAAGTTGCCTTCGTTCAGGCGAATGGCCGGAATGCCCCGGTCACTGGCAGCGTCGACGATGCTGGCCGTGCTGGGCCCTATGCACAGGCTGTCGCCCATTTGAATCAGCTGGTTGATGGCCGCCTTGACATCAAACGCACGGTCTTTAATGGCCGCCATGATCAAGTCTCTGGCGTTTAGCAGGGCCTGCCTGCTGACCGCCTCTTGGCGGGTGCGGATCACGACTTTGTAAACCCCACGCGGCCCGGCTTCGCGGGCTTTGCCAAAACCGGTTTGCATGCCGGCCTGGGTCTGCAGTTCGAGCGCCACATGTTCGAGCACATGGCCCGCCCAGGTGCCTTGTTCCAGGCGCTGCAAGAAGCCACCACGTTCGCCCACACTGCAGCGGTGTTCAACCAGGCCCGGCAGCCAAGCATTCAGGCGTTGGTTAAAGCCCGGCAAGGTGTTGGATGGAAAATCTTCCAAGTCACCAATGTCGACCAAGGCCTCAATGACCGGGCGGTAAGTCCAAATATTCGGCCCGCGCAAATGGGTCATGCGCAAAAAATGGATGGCTTTGGTGGTCATGAATGAAATGGGCGGCTATACAATGACCGGCCCGTCATGGCGCAGGTGGATTGCTCTGGTGTGAAACGATACATGGGCAGTGCTTGTGCAGTCTTGAGCAATTTTTAGGTTTGTTTTTTTGTCTCGTCGGCTGCCCGGTCGTACGATTCGCTTCCGGTTCATCCTTCATGACATCCACTTTTTCTTTGGCTTCTGAGCACCGTCAGATATTGCCTGAAGTTTTGCAGTCTGAAGTCAAATCTTGTCTCCAACCTGATGAAAACGCACTGGCCTGGTTAGAGGTTGACTTGGACGGCCATCTGCGCTTTTCCAAAAGCGTCATCATTCTGACCGATCAACGGGTTTTATTCCGCCGTGAGGGAGAAATAAGTTGGGCCAGTTGGGCTTTGCAGCCTGATATGTCGCTC
>CAMCNQ010000320.1 GCA_945875955.1 Limnohabitans sp. Rim8
GGCGGTTCAGGCCCGGTTCGCTCTGACCGATTTCCTTCAAAAACTCCAAGCGGTCCGCATCGTCCATCTCGGACAATTCAGCTTCGATCTTGGCGCAAATGGCCACCACGGGCGCATTTTGCTTGGCGGCAAAGGCCTTGAGGCGGTCCAGGAAAGGGTTGTTCTCAAAGCCGTCTTCAGACACGTTGGCCACGAACATGGCGGGCTTGGCCGTGATCAGGAAAAACTGCTGCAACTGGGCGCGTTCTTCCTTGCTGAAGTCAATCGTGCGCACCGGCTGGGTGTCGTTCAGGGCCGTCTGGCATTTTTCCAGCACCGCCAACTGCTTGATGGACTCTTTGTCACCCGAGCGGGCGGTTTTGCTCACACGGTGCAGGGCTTTTTCGACCGCGGCCAAGTCGGCCAGGCACAACTCGGTCTGAATGACCTCGATATCGGCAATCGGGTCCACCTTGTTGGCGACGTGGATCACGTTGTCGTCTTCAAAGCAGCGCACCACGTTGACGATGGCATCGGTTTCGCGGATGTGGGCCAAAAATTTGTTGCCCAGACCTTCGCCCGTGCTGGCACCGGCCACCAAGCCCGCAATGTCCACAAACTCGACAATGGCAGGCACGATGCGCTCGGGCGTGATGATCTCGGCCAACTGCTGCAGACGCGGATCGGGCACCTCGACGACGCCGGTGTTGGGCTCGATGGTGCAAAAGGGGTAGTTTTCAGCGGCGATGCCGGCTTTGGTCAGGGCGTTGAAAAGGGTAGATTTGCCAACGTTGGGCAAACCCACGATGCCGCATTTGAGGCTCATGGAAGGCTTTCGGTGATTCGGGAAGTAACCAGTGATTTTAACGGCTGGGTGTACCCCGGGTGGCCACCTACAATGCGGGCATGGCAAACCCTCCCGATATTTGCATCCGTGGTGCCGGCATTGTGGGCCGCACTTTGGCCTTGTTGCTGGCCCGTGAACAGCTGAACGTGGCCTTGGTCGAGGCAGCCACCCCAGAGACCACCGCTGACGTGCGGGCTTACTCGCTCAACGGCGCAGCCATGGCTTTGCTGCAAGACCTGCGCTGCTGGCCAGAAAGCCCTGCGGTCACGCCCGTGCACCAAATGCTGGTGTGGGGCGATCATGGCGGCCAGCTGAACTTTGGCGCAAACGCGCTCGGTGTGGGTGAACTCAACTGGATGGTGGACGTGCCGGTGCTGCAAGACCGGCTGGCCCAGGCCGTGCAGTTTCAACCCCACATTCAACTGGTGAATGCCCCGGTGGCCGCGCCGCTCACCGTGGTGTGCGAAGGCCGCGCCAGCCAAACCCGGGTCGAGCTTGGGGTGGGCTTTGACATCACGCATTACGAGCAGCATGCCGTGGCGACCCGCTTGGTCTGCGAACAAGCACACCAGGGCATCGCACGACAATGGTTTGGCTGGAGCCAAGTGCCCGGCATGTCGCAAGCCCAGGCCGAAATTCTGGCTTTGCTGCCCATGGGCGGAGATGACGGCGGGCACGAGGTGGCCTTGGTCTGGTCGGTCCACCCGCTGCGGGCGCAAGAGTTGATGTCACTGCCCCCCGAAGACTTTGCCGCCGCGCTGGCCCAAGCCTGCGGACACGCTTTGGGAGGCATGCAATTGTCGGCATCGCGTGCGGTATGGCCGCTGCAACTGGCCCGCGCCAAGCGTTGGATCGGTGCCATGCCCGGCTCCGCCAAACAGTCTTTTGCCCTGGCTGGTGATGCCGCACACACTGTGCACCCGCTGGCGGGCCAAGGCCTGAACATGGGCCTGGCCGATGTGGCCGAGCTGGTGCGCGTGATCCGGGCCAAAGAATTTTGGCGGCCTCTGCACGACCTGAAACTGCTGCGCCGCTACGAACGCGCCCGCCAAGCCGATGTGCAGGCCATGGGGCTGGTGACCGACGGGCTGCAACGCTTGTTTGCCCAACCCGGCCCAGTCTGGCAAAACCTGCGCAACTGGGGCATGCAGGGCTTTGACCGCAGCGGCCCGATCAAACAATGGATGACGCAACAAGCCATGGGCCAGTCGGCACCTGGTTCGCGTTGACCCTCTGAACCCTCTCTTTTTGAATCCGAAAGAAATCCAATGAAGTTTGTCCGCTTGATGCAAGTGTCGCTGTTGGCGCTGGCATCCCTGTCCACTAGCCTTGTTTTTGCGCAAGAAGCCACCATCCGTAAAAACCTGAGCGAGCGCTTGGCCAATCTGCCCAAAATCGACGAGATCAGCAAAACCCCCATGAACGGCTTGTATGAAGTGCGCATGGGCAACGAGGTGATGTACAGCGATGCCGAGGGCAACTTTTTGATTCAGGGGGCGCTGATTGACGTGAAGCAAAAGCGCAACCTGACCGAAGAACGCATGGAGAAACTGTCGTCCATTCCGTTTGACCAATTGCCTTTGAAAACCGCCTTCACTCAGGTGCGTGGCAATGGCAAACGCAAACTGGCCGTGTTTGCCGACCCCAACTGCGGCTACTGCAAGCGCTTCGAGAAAGACCTGCAAAAATTGGACAACGTGACCATTCACCACTTTCTGTACCCGATTTTGGGAGAGGATTCACGCACCAAATCGCGCAACATTTGGTGCGCCAAAGACAAGGCCAAAACCTGGAACGACTGGATGATCAACGGCACCACACCGGCCACCGCCAACTGCGATGCATCTTCCATCGACACCATCGTGGAGTTTGGTAAAAAGCAACGCATCACCGGCACACCGATGATCTTGTTTGCCGACGGCACACGCTTGCCGGGCGCCGTGCCCATTGCCCAAGTCGAAAAAATGCTGGCTGAAATCAAATGATGCAAACACCCCACACCGAAGATCCGACCTGGCACTTGATTCGCCGCCTCGGCTATGCCGGGCTGATCCCATTCGTCTTTTTGGCCTTGTGTTTGTGGCTGGTCGGCCCAGATCTACACCCCTATGTGGCGCTGTCCATGCAAAGCTACGGCGCGGTGATCGTGTCGTTTCTGGGCGGCATTCATTGGGGCGTGGGTTTTCGCAATGCGCTGATCACACCCAGCGCACCGCGCATCCATTTCACTTGGGGCGTGGTGCCCACCCTGTTGGCTTGGGTGGCAGTCATGATGCCGGCATTTGCCGGCTTGCCGCTGCTGGGCTTTGTCTTGATCGGCTGTTATGCCATGGACCGCCGCACCTGGCCTGCAGCAGGCCTGGCACCTTGGTTGCCTATGCGCTTGCAGCTGACCATCGTGGCCAGCCTGAGCTGTTTTTTGGCAGCAGGCGCAACCTGAAACCAACAATACGCCATCAACAC
>CAMCNQ010000321.1 GCA_945875955.1 Limnohabitans sp. Rim8
ATTCTTCTGCGGTTTTTTCTGGCATTTGCCAATAACCCAAAAAGACATTGGGGCCTTTGACCTGAATCGCGCCCACCTCACCCAAGGCCACAGGCTGATTGGCCTCGTCCACCACGCGCAAGCTGACGCCGGGCAAGGCAAAGCCCACCGTGCCCCCTCTTCGCTCGGACAGGCCATTGAAGCGCGCATCAGGCTTGCAGGGGTTGGAGGTCAGCATCACGGTTTCGCTCATGCCGTAGCGCTCCAAGATCGCGTGGCCAGTGGCGGCCTTCCAGGCGGCATGGGTTTCGGCCAACATGGGGGCCGATCCCGAGATGAAAAGGCGCATGTGGCGGGTCGCCTTTTTATCCAGGCTGGCTTCAGCCAACATGCGGGTGTACAGCGTGGGCACCCCCATGAAGACCGTGCCCTTTTTCATGTGCGAAATGGTCTGCTTGGGGTCGAATTTATTCATCCAAACCATGGGGCTGCCATTGAGCAAGGCACCGTGGATGGCCACGAACAAACCATGCACATGGAAAATCGGCAGCGCGTGAATCAACACATCGTCGGCCTGCCAATCCCAATACGATTTCAAGGTGACGGCATTGCTGGCAATGTTCTTGTGCGACAGCATGGCCCCCTTGCTGCGCCCGGTGGTGCCGCTGGTGTAGATGATGACGGCCAGCGCATCGGCCTGCACCACCGCAGGTTTGTGGCTGCGCCCGCATGGCGCCGCCCGCGCAAGCAAGCTGCCTTGGCGCTGGTCGTCCAAGGTGAACACATGGGCCACCTTGTTTTTCGCCGCAAGGGGACTGACCCAGCCCAAGTTGGCCGGACTGCACACCACCACCGCAGGCGAGGCGTTGCCCAGAAAATAATCCACCTCGCTGCTTTGGTAGGCCGTATTCAAGGGCAAGAAAACATGGCCCGCACGCAAGGTGGCCAAATACAGCATCAGCATTTCCACCGATTTGTCGACCTGCACGGCAATGCGACTGGCCGGTGGCAAACCCAGCGAGTCGAGCAAATGGGCCAACATCGCGGTGGCGTCCTCCAAGTCTTGCCAACTGTAGTGAAGACCCTCTGGGGTCCAAACGGCCGTGGCTTGTTTTTGGTCTGGAAAAGCTTGGGCAAGCGTGACGTAAAAATTGTGGTTTTTGGCCATGAAATGACAGTAAAAAAGGAATCAGGCTTTGACCCACTTTTTCAGCGGGCTGGACAAGACGACTGACGCGCTGACAAAGGCTTGCGGCGGGGGGCGTTTGCGGGACTGCCGAGTCGTGCAGCGAATTTACCATCAGCCAGGCCAGTTCAGGTCAATTCGTTAAGATCAAGCCCTTCCCTTCCCTACTACACCAACCGATCACGAGAACACAGCATGCAAGATCTTTTCAAGTTTTACATGAACGGTGCCTGGGTTGCCCCCCTGGCCTTGCGCACACACGAGGTGATTGACCCCTCCACCGAAGCCGTGGTGGCGCGCATCGCGCTGGGCAGCAAGGCCGATGTGGACCTGGCTGTGCAAGCCGCGCAGACCGCTTTCGAGACCTACAGCCAAAGCAGCGTGGCCACCCGCATGGCTTTGCTGGAGCGGGTGATCGAGGAATACATGAAGCGCTTTGCCGACATCGCCAGCGCCATTTCCATGGAAATGGGGGCGCCAGCCGGACTGGCCAAGACGGCCCAGGCAGGGATTGGCGTGGCCCACCTGAAAACGGCCTTGGCGGTGTTGAAAAACTACGCCTTCGAAGAGCAACGTGGCACCACCTTGCTGCGCAAAGAGCCTATAGGCGTGTGTGGCTTCATCACGCCGTGGAATTGGCCCACCAACCAGGTCATGTGCAAAGTGGCCCCGGCCCTTGCCACCGGCTGCACCATGGTGCTCAAGCCCTCAGAAATGTCGCCCCTGTCGGCACAAATTTTGGCGGAAGTCATGCACGCCGCGGGCGTGCCTGCGGGCGTTTTCAACATGCTCAATGGCGACGGGCCCGGCGTGGGTTCGGCCATTTCGGCCCACCCCGGCATCGACTTGGTGTCTTTCACCGGCTCCACCCGAGCGGGCATCTTGGTGGCCCAGGCGGCCGCGCCCACGGTCAAACGCGTGCACCAAGAGTTGGGCGGCAAGTCCCCCAACATCATCTTGCCCGATGCCGACATTGCCAAGGCCGTCACAGCCGGTGTGCGCGCCTTGATGAACAACTCCGGCCAGTCTTGCAATGCGCCCACACGCATGCTGGTGCCCAAAGCGCACAAAGCCGCCGCCTTGGCTGCGGCCAAGGCAGCGGCCGAAAAAACCAGCGTCGGTGCGCCAGCCAGCGGGGCGGTGATTGGCCCCGTGGTCTCCAAGGCGCAATGGCTGAAAATTCAAGGCCTGATCCAAACCGGCCTGGACGAAGGCGCCACGCTGGTGGCTGGCGGCCTTGGCAAACCCGAAGGTCTGGAGACCGGTTACTTTGTCAGGCCCACGGTGCTGGCCGACGTGACCAACCAAATGACGGTGGCGCGCGAGGAGATGTTTGGACCCGTGTTGGTCATCATCGACTACGACACGGTGGACCAAGCCATCGCGATCGCCAACGACACGCCTTACGGCCTGGCGGCCTATGTCAGCGGCAGCGACGCCGAGACTTTGCAGCACGTGGCTCGCCGACTGCGCGCCGGCCAGGTGAACATCAACAATGCCCAAGTGGACATGATGGCCCCCTTTGGTGGCTTCAAACAATCGGGCAATGGCCGCGAATGGGGCGATGTGGCCTTTGGCGAATTCCTGGAAACCAAGGCGGTTCTGGGGCAATTCGCGGCCCAACCCAAGTAAAACCCGACCCCCTTGGCCAGTGCCATCGCCCACCCGCCAAACCCTGCCGTGTTACGCTTTGCGAATGCCAAACGCCATGAAACGCCTCGCCCAACCCCCTGCTTGGGCAGGTCTTTGGCTGGCGTTTTTGCTGATGGCGTCTCAGTTTCTTGGGCAGTTTCACGCGCTTGAACACGGCTTAGAACTGTCGCATCTGGGCCGCGAGGGCCTGCCTGGCGCGCACCTTGATGCCCAGCAAGCCCATGCACCCGAGATTTTGGTGAATGCCGCACCCCGGTCTTTGTCCAAACCCTTTGACGACCACGCTGCCGGTTCGCCAGACTGCAAAGTCTGGGACAGCTTGCTGTGCAGCAGCGGCTTGAGCAGCGCCACAGCCACCCCCTGTGTGCAAGAGCCTGCAAGGCATTTGCCCATTGCAGCCAAGGCAAACCCATGCCCCAGCTGGCCTCTTGCGCAGCTCCCCAG
>CAMCNQ010000322.1 GCA_945875955.1 Limnohabitans sp. Rim8
TGGTGGCCTTCACCCCGGTGGCCGGGCGCGATGTGGACTACGCCAGCGCACGCGCCCAACACATGGACGCGGTGGTGCCTTGCGAATGGCTGGAGTCCACCCACCCCAGTTACACCTTGTACACATCGGGCACCACGGGCAAGCCCAAAGGGGTGCAACGTGACACCGGCGGTTACACCGTGGCCCTGGCCGCCAGCATTCCCAATGTCTTTGAAGGCCAAGCCGGTGGCACCTTTTTCTGCACCAGCGACATTGGCTGGGTGGTGGGTCACAGCTACATCATTTACGGCCCTTTGATTGGCGGCATGGCCACCATTCTTTATGAAGGCCTGCCCATCCGCCCCGATGGAGGCATCTGGTGGAGCCTGGTCGAAAAGTACAAGGTCAACGTCATGTTCAGCGCCCCCACCGCCATTCGGGTGCTGAAAAAGCAAGACCCGGCGCTGCTGAGCAAATACGACCTGTCCAGCCTGCAAGCCCTTTTCTTGGCGGGCGAGCCGCTGGACGAGCCCACGGCCAAATGGATTTCCGAAGGCCTGAACGGCAAAGCCATCATTGACAACTACTGGCAAACCGAAACCGGCTGGCCAATATTGAGCATTTGCAACGGCGTGGAAAAAGCCCCCAGCAAGTTTGGCTCGCCAGGCAAAGCCATTTATGGCTACAACGTCAAACTGGTGGACGACCAAACGGGCGAAGAGTTGACCGGTGCCAACCAAAAAGGCGTGTTGACCATTGAGGGCCCACTGCCGCCGGGCAACTTGCAAACCATTTGGGGTGATGACCAGCGTTTTGTGAACACCTACTGGAAAACCTTGCCGGGCAAGCTGGTCTACAACACCTTTGACTGGGCGCTGCGCGACGAAGACGGCTACTACTTCATTTTGGGCCGCACCGACGACGTGATCAACGTGGCCGGTCATCGCCTGGGCACCCGCGAAATCGAGGAAAGCATCTCCAGCCACCCCAACATCGCCGAAGTCGCCGTGGTGGGCGTGGCCGACCCGCTCAAAGGACAGGTGGCCATGGCTTTTGCCATCGCCAAAGACAGCTCGGGCCTGAGCGAAGCCGCCGCACGCTTCAAGCTCGAAGGCGAAGTCATGAAAGTGGTGGACTCGCAACTGGGGGCTGTGGCCAGGCCATCGCGGGTTTTCTTTGTCAGCGCCTTGCCCAAAACCCGCAGCGGCAAACTTTTGCGCCGGGCCATACAGGCGGTGGCAGAAGGCCGCGACCCGGGTGACTTGACCACCATGGACGACCCGGCCGCCTTGCAGCAAATCGTCGCCCAGATTCAGGGCGCATGAGGGACGCCCCGGAGTCTCGGGGCTGCCTGAATTTTTGAGCTTGTCAGCCAGGTGTCGGCTTGGCCGTGGCACAATGCGCTTTGTACTCAGGCCCTTCCCATGCCACAGTCGCATCCGCCAACCGGTTCAGCCGTGTCGCGGAAGGTATCAATCAACCAGCTAATGTTTCCCAGAGGGGAACGGAGGTCAGCGAATCATGAGCGAGACTCAATCCGTCTACGCCGCCTATTCAGGCAATACCCACCTTTTTGGCGGCAATGTTCCTTACGTCGAAGAGATGTACGAGAACTACTTGGCCAATCCCGGTAGCGTTCCCGATTCTTGGCGTGACTACTTCGACGCCCTGCAGCATGTTCCCGCGACCGATGGCTCCAACGCCAAAGACGTGGCCCACCTGCCCGTGATCAACGCCTTTGCCGAACGCGCCAAGGCTGGCGGCACCAAAGTGGTGCTGGCCAGCGCCGACGTCGAAATGGGCCGCAAGCGCACGGCTGTTCAGCAGCTGATCGCCGCATACCGCAATGTGGGCCAACGCTGGGCCGACCTCGACCCGCTCAAGCGCACCGAGCGCCCGCACATCCCAGACCTCGATCCCGCTTTTTATGGTTTTGCCGACGCCGACCAAGAAACCGTGTTCGACACCAGCAACACCTTCTTTGGCAAAGACCGCATGAGTCTGCGCGAGTTGCTCAATGCCTTGCGCGAAACCTATTGCGGCACGCTGGGTGCCGAGTTCATGTACACCACCGAATTGCAAGAAAAGCGCTGGTGGCAGCAAAAGCTTGAAAGCATACGCAGCAAGCCCCATTTCGGCAGCGACAAGAAAAAGCAAATCCTTGACCGTTTGACTGCAGCCGAGGGCCTTGAGCGCTATTTGCACACCAAATACGTGGGCCAAAAGCGCTTTTCGCTCGAAGGTGGCGAAAGCTTCATCGCGGCCATGGACGAATTGATCCAGCAAGCTGGCGCACAAGGCGTGCAAGAAGTGGTCATCGGCATGGCCCACCGTGGCCGCTTGAACGTGTTGGTCAACACCATGGGCAAACTGCCGGCCGACATGTTTGCCGAGTTTGACCACACAGCTCCTGAAGACTTGCCCGCTGGTGACGTGAAGTACCACCAAGGCTTCAGCTCGGATGTGAACACGCCCGGCGGCCCGGTTCACCTGTCGCTGGCTTTTAACCCCTCGCACCTGGAAATTGTGAACCCCGTGGTCGAAGGCTCGGTGCGCGCCCGCATGGACCGCCGCGATGACCCTTTGGGCAAGCAAGTGCTGCCCGTGTTGGTGCATGGCGACGCCGCTTTCGGTGGTCAGGGTGTCAACCAAGAGACTTTTGCTTTGGCCCAAACCCGGGGTTATTCCACCGGCGGCACGGTCCACATCATCATCAACAACCAAATTGGTTTCACCACCTCTGACCCCCGCGACATGCGCTCCAGTGTGTTTTGCACCGACATCGTCAAAATGGTCGAGGCCCCGGTGTTGCACGTCAACGGCGACGACCCCGAGGCCGTGGTGTTGGCCACCCAGCTGTCGCTGGAGTACCGCATGACCTTCCGCAAAGACGTGGTGCTGGACATTGTGTGCTTTCGCAAACTGGGCCACAACGAGCAGGACACCCCTGCATTGACCCAGCCGCTGATGTACAAAAAAATCGCGGCCCATCCCGGTACGCGCAAGCTCTTTGCCGACAAGCTGGCAACCCAGGGCCTGGGCGCCACGCTGGGCGACGACATGGCCAAGGCCTACCGCGCAGCACTCGACGCCGGCAAAAACACCGCCGAGCCGGTGCTGACCAACTTCAAGACCAAGTTCACGGTGGACTGGTCGCCCTTCTTGGGCAAGAAGTGGACCGATGCAGGCGATACCGCTATCCCTGTGACGGAGTGGAAGCGTTTGGCCGAAAAAATCTCGACCATCCCGGAATCTGTCACG
>CAMCNQ010000323.1 GCA_945875955.1 Limnohabitans sp. Rim8
TCACCATGGGCCTGGGCAAGGACATTATCGGCAACCCCGTGGTCGCCGATCTGGCCAAAATGCCCCACGTCTTGGTGGCGGGCACCACTGGGTCGGGTAAGTCGGTCGGTATCAACGCCATGATTTTGTCGCTGCTCTACAAAGCGGAAGCCCGTGATGTCTTTGCCCAGGCCAATGGTGAGCATGGACTTGGCTTCGTGGTAAACCTGCGAGCCCAAAATTTCACTGAGCTTGATGGACTGGCGTTTGGCGTTGGGCAACTCCAAGGCCATGAAGTTTTTGCCCGGAATGGTCTCGATCACCCGAATGGACACCAGGCTGAGTGAGCGGGCCAGGTCTTTGGCCAAGTTGACCACCTGAGAGCCTTTGACGCCAGTGGCCGGTTCAATTTCATAACGCGTGATCACCGGCCCGGGGGCAGCGGCCACAACGCGCACCTCCACACCAAAATCCTTGAGCTTTTTCTCAATCAAGCGGCTGGTCATCTCCAAAGTCTCTGGCGAAACCGTCTCTTGCCTCACAGACAGGCTGTCGAGCAAGTCCACTTGGGGCAGTTTGCTGTCGGGCAGCTCGGTGAACAGGGGTTTTTGCCGCTCTTTGACCACCCGCTCGCTGCGCGGCACGGTGATGACCGCAGGCTCAATCACCCGCGGTGCGGGCGGTGCCGCAGGCAAGGGCACAGGCTCTAAATCCAGCTGGCCTTCGGGGGCCGCGCTCACACCGACCGGGTCCCAATGGGGCTCAATGGCCTGCACAGGCAATGCCAGCTCCCGCTCGCGCAAGGCCTGCTGGCCCAGAGCCAAGTCCTGTTCGATTTCCCGTTTTTCTTGGCGCGACTGGATCAGGCCATCGATGCGGGCACCCAGGGCCTCGGCCAACTGGCCCCACGAAAAGCGAAACACCATGGCCACACCGGCCACCATCAGGGCAATGCTGACCAGTGCGGCACCGTTGAAGCCAAACCAGCGAACCGACGCAGAACCCAAGACATAACCCAGCACCCCACCGCTTTGGCCTGGAAGGTGCCCTTCCAAGCGGTACATGCGTGCCCACTCCATGCTGGCACTGGCAGACACCAAGACCAGCAAACCCAACCAAAAAACCCAACGGCCCTGCGGCCGCACGGTACTTTCATCTGAAACCTCTGCCGCCGCAGGTCCACGCAGCCAACGCGCCAAACCCGCCAGCCAAGCCCGCGCGGCAGCGGCCAAACACCACCAAGCCGAGAAGCCCAAGCCAAAATAGGCCAGATCGGCCAGCAAAGCACCCATGCGACCGACCCAGTTGCGCACTGTGGGCGCCGCCCCCGATGTGGACCAAGCCGGATCGGTGGGCTGGTAGCTGAGCAGGGACAAGAGACAAAGCAAGAGCAAAGCGCCCCCAAAAAGCAAGCCAATCTCTTGCGCAAATCGCACCCAAAAAGACGGAGGGTCTTGCACCGCCTTGTTGCGGGCCGTGGTGTTGGTCAAGGTGTGCAGTGAATAGGTCATAAGTCAGGCCTCAAGCTTACCCGATCGGCCGTACACTTCTGATGTCGCGCGCATGCGTGTCACACCGTGCAAAAGTTGCCTTTGCTGGCTTCTTACAATCGTCACCCAAGATGCCGTGCATCTCTTTTGTGTTTTTGACCGACAGAACCCCCGGATAACCCACCATGACCGCCTCCAACAAACATGCCCACGTCCTGATTTTGGGCTCAGGCCCCGCCGGTTACTCGGCTGCGGTTTACGCCGCGCGCGCCAATTTGAAACCTTTGTTGATCACCGGCATGGCCCAAGGCGGCCAACTCATGACCACCACCGAAGTCGACAACTGGCCTGCCGATGTGCATGGCGTGCAAGGCCCTGAGTTGATGCAGCGTTTTTTGGAACACGCCGAACGCTTCAACACCGAGATCGTGTTTGACCACATCCACACCGTCAAACTGGAGCAGCGCCCCTTCACCCTGATCGGTGACAGCGGCACTTACACCTGCGACAGCCTGATCATCGCCACTGGCGCATCGGCCAACTACCTGGGCCTGTCCTCTGAAACTGCCTTCATGGGCCGTGGCGTCAGCGGCTGCGCTACTTGCGATGGTTTTTTCTACCGTGACCAGCTGTGCTGCGTGGTCGGCGGCGGCAACACCGCCGTCGAAGAGGCGCTGTACCTGTCCAACATCGCCAGCAAGGTCTATTTGGTCCATCGCCGTGACAAATTCAAGGCCGAACCCATCTTGGTCGACAAGGTGATGGAAAAAGTCGCCGCCGGCAAGATCGTGCTCAAAACCTTCCAAACCCTGGAAGAGGTCTTGGGCGACGCCTCGGGCGTGACCGGCGTGCGCCTCAAGAGCACGGTCGATGGCAGCCTGGAAGACATCGAACTCAAGGGCTGTTTCATCGCCATTGGCCATGCGCCCAACACCGACATTTTCCAAGGCCACTTGGCCCTTGAAAACGGCTACATCGTGACGCAAAGCGGCTTGAAAGGCTTTGCCACCCAGACCTCGGTGCCCGGTGTGTTTGCTGCAGGCGATGTGCAAGACCATGTCTACCGCCAAGCCATCACCAGCGCCGGCACTGGCTGCATGGCCGCCTTGGACGCGCAGCGGTTTTTGGAACAAAACAACGGCTGAGAATCGACACCGCCTTGATTTTCGGGCTTTGCGCCGGTCTTTTCTGGTTATAATCGCAGGCTTTGCTGCACCTTGCCGGATATTGCTTTCGGCAAACAAGTGACGCAATTTGGGATACCGCCACCCATCTTGGCGAGGTGAGGCTGGAGCGCCAGGCCCCATGCGAGACTGCATGTGACCCATCGGCACCGGCTGTTTTACAAGTATCGGAGTGTCCTCATGGCACGCGTTTGCGAAGTAACGGGCAAAGGCCCAATGACGGGGAACAACGTTTCCCACGCCAACAACAAAACCAAGCGCCGGTTCCTGCCGAACCTGCAATCCCGTCGTTTCTGGGTAGAAACAGAAAACCGCTGGGTGCGTTTGCGCGTTTCCAGTGCCGCTCTGCGCCTGATCGACAAAAACGGCATCGATGCCGTGCTCGCAGATCTGCGCGCACGCGGTCAAGCCTAAACCCAGAACATTAGGAGTCATCTACCATGGCAACCAAAGGCGGACGCGAAAAAATCAAGCTGGAATCCACAGCTGGCACTGGTCACTTCTACACGACCAGCAAAAACAAGAAAACCATGCCCGAGAAAATGTCGATCATGAAGTTCGACCCCAAAGCTCGCAAGCACGTTAC
>CAMCNQ010000324.1 GCA_945875955.1 Limnohabitans sp. Rim8
AGGGCAGTCGGTTTGAATCCGCTTGGGAGGTGGCCGCGGTGCGTTCTTCAATCAACTGCGCCAAGGGGTCAATGGCCTCGGCGGGGTAAAGGTCAAGCACCAAACGGTGGGCATAGGGCGCTATGGGTTGCAGGGTGAACACCTGGGGCGAGATGTCGCGTTTGAGGTCGATCACCATGCGCACCACGTTGGCACTGAATTGCCCCACACGTATGCCTGCGATGTTGGGGTCTGAGGCCAGGACTTTGCCCACCAGTTCTCGCAAGGCGGCGTTCAGCTGCAGGCCCTCGATGTCCACCGCCAGCCGGGGCGGCGAGGCCACCAAGGTTTGCGTGGTTTTGAGCGGTTCATCCGACTCCAGCGTGACCCGGCTGTAATCTGCCGCCGGCCAAATGCGCACCGCCAGCATGCTCGCACCGCGGGCCAAATGGGAGCTCCCCAGGCTGAGCACCAACAGGCCCGCTTGAACCAGACGTCGGCGATCAGGGCGCATGGCGTGACCCGGTTGGCCATGTCGCAAGCCAGGCCAGGCCCTGCGCTGTGCCGGCCTCGATGCGCACCTGGCGACGCGCTTCGTCCAGGGCCTGCAAGCCGATCACCCAGTCTGGCGGTGGCAATTGGCCATCGACCTTGTCGGGCCACTCCATCAGCTTGAGCCCGGGGCCCGCAAAGATGTCGCGAAAGCCTGCGTCTTCCCATTCTTGCGGGTCATTGAAACGGTAAAAGTCAAAATGCCAGATCGGCCAGGCCCCATCGCCTTGGCCAACTTGGTGCGGCTCGACCACCGCATAAGTGGGGCTTTTGATGCGGCCTTGCACCCCAGCAGCACGCAGCAGGTGGCGCACCAAGGTGGTTTTGCCCACCCCCAGATTGCCGCGCAACTCCAGGCGCGCGTCGCGCCCACCGGGCCAGCTTTGCAGGGCCTTGGCCAGCTGTGTCGCAAAGGCTTGGGTGGCCGACTCATCCGCCCAAATGGTGGTCCAGACCAGAGCTTGATCTGCAGCCTGTGCCAAGCTTGGCCCAGGGCTTTCTACAATCGGCGGGTGACTGCTGAACGTACTCAAATCGACCTTCTTGAACTGTGGCCCCAAATACAGATTTGGGCGCGTGAGCTTGGATTGTCCCAAATTGGCGTGAGCGGCATCGACTTGGCCTCGGCCGAGCCCGGTTTTGAGGCGTGGTTGGCCGCTGGTTTTCATGGCAGCATGGCCTATATGGCCGCCCATGGCCTCAAGCGCGCCCGCCCCGCCCAGTTGCAGCCGGGCACGGTGAGCGTCATCACGGCGCGCATGGATTATTTGCCTGAGGACACGCCGCCCGATTGGCTGGCCCGTGAAAGCGCTCGCAGCCTGCAGCCAGGCGAAGCGGTGGTCTCGCTGTATGCCCGGGGACGCGACTACCACAAGGTTTTGCGCAGCCGCCTGCAAAAACTGCAAGACCGCATCGCCCAGGCCATAGGCCCCTTTGGCCACCGCGTCTTCACCGATTCGGCCCCCGTGCTGGAGGCCGAGCTGGCCACCCGCAGCGGCTTGGGCTGGCGCGGCAAACACACGCTGGTGCTCTCTCGCGAGGCGGGTTCGATGTTCTTCTTGGGCGAGTTGTTTGTCGACTTCGCTTTGCCTGAGACACCGCCCACCCAAGCGCATTGCGGTCAATGCACGGCCTGCATCGATCTGTGCCCGACGCAGGCCATCGTTGGCCCCTACAAACTGGATGCACGGCGCTGCATTTCTTACCTGACCATAGAGCACGCCGGACCGATCGACCCGGCCTTGCGGCCACTGATTGGCAACCGCATTTACGGCTGTGACGACTGCCAGCTGGCTTGCCCCTGGAACAAATTCGCGCAAGTCAGCCCTTTGCCAGACTGGCATGCGCGCCAAGGCCTGTCGGCGTGCAGCATTGCCGAGTTGATGGCCTGGAGCGAAACCGAATTTTTGCACCACACCGAAGGCAGTGCCATTCGCCGCATCGGGCATGCCCGTTGGCAGCGCAACCTGGCCTTGGCCGCAGGCAACGCCTTGGCTTCCAAGGCCTTGACGCCAGCGCAGCGGCAAGCCTTGTTACAGGCCTTGGCGGATTTGGCCAGCCACCCTGACCCCGTGGTCCAAGAGCAGGCGGCTTGGTCACTCGAAAGGGCTTGAGCCCGCAGCAAAGGCCAATTTGCGCGTTCATTTGCCCGTCCGCGAGGCTTTCAAAATCAGCGCAGCACGCCCAGCGCAAAAGGCAAGCTGAGCATGCCCGCCAAGGTGGACAAGGTCACCAAACCGGCCACATAAGGGCCGTTGTAGCCCATGCGGGCGGCCAGCACATAGCAAGTGGAAGCGGTGGGCAGGGCTGAAAAGGCCAGCAAAACCGTGGTTTGCAAAGGGTTGAGGTGGAAAAGTCGCGACATGCCCAAGGCGATCAAGGGCAGCAGCAGGTGCTTGACCGTCAAGACGCTCATGCCCAACAGCTTGCCTTGGCGCAAGCTGCCCAACTGCATGCCGGCGCCGGCGGCCAACAGCCCCAAGGCCAAGGACGCTGCCCCGATGCGGCTGACGCTGGGGTCAAGCCAAAGGGGAATGTGAAAGCCCAGCAAATTGGCGATCAGGCCGGACAGCGTGGCGATGATCAGTGGGTTGCGCACCAGCTCGCGCAAGAAGCCGGCATTGGCGTGTCTGGCCATGGGCCACACGGCCCCGATGTTGAACAAGGGCACGCAAACGCCAATCAGCACCGAAATCATGAGCAGGCCTTCTGGTCCTGCCAAGCGCTCGGCCAAAGCCAGGGCGATGAAGGAGTTGAATCGAAAACCCACCTGCGCACTGGCTGCATGGTCGCGGCGGTCCAGGCGTTTGCCCAGCCAGGGCCAAAAAGGCAGGCTGTAAGACAAGCCGATGGCGCACAGTCCCAGGCTCAGGCCGGCCCCGATCAAACTTGAGGCGGCATCCAGGTCCAACGGGCTTTTCACAATCGAGTGAAACAGCAAGACGGGAAACAGGAAAAAGTAGACCAGGGTTTCAACCTGTTGCCACACCGGGCGGTTCAGTGCGGTGAAACGGCAAAGCAGATAGCCGCAGAGGATCAGGGAAAAATCAGGAAAAAGGAGTTGGGCAAAGTTCACTTGGGTAGCATACTGGGGTTTTCATCTGGTCTTTGGGGCCGAATTCAAACCTTTCACTTCTCGGACCCCGCCTAGGGTTGACCCGATTGTGGGGATCACGCGTTTGCAACAGGCTTGATGTGTTGGGTATTC
>CAMCNQ010000325.1 GCA_945875955.1 Limnohabitans sp. Rim8
GGCATCGGCAGCTACGACAAGTTCAAGCAGCTGTTTGAGAAATACTCGCTGGAAGCCGGCAAGAAACAGTTTTTGATTCCGTACTTCATCGCCGCCCACCCGGGCACCAGCGACGAGGACATGATGAACCTGGCCGTCTGGTTAAAGAAGAACGGCTTTCGCGCCGACCAAGTCCAGACCTTCTACCCCAGCCCCATGGCCACGGCCACGGCCATGTACCACTCCACCCGCAACCCGCTGCGCAAGATCACGCGCGACAGCGAAAAGGTCGATGTGGTCAAAGGCGACAAACGCCGCCGCCTGCACAAGGCCTTTTTGCGCTACCACGACGCCAGCAACTGGCCGCTGCTGCGCGAAGCCCTCAAAGCCATGGGCCGGGCCGATTTGATTGGCAACGGCAAACACCATTTGATTCCCAACTGGCAGCCGCTGGCCGAAGACGGTTACAAAAGCGCTCGCCGCAAAAACAGCACTGGCGCTGGCGAGAAATCATCGGTGTCCCTGTCCACCGCGCCCAAACGCCTGAACCAACCGCGCAAAGGCCAACTCCTGACCCAGCACACGGGCCTGCCACCGCGCAAGAAAAGCTGAGCGACCATGGGCGCGCCTGTGTGCTCGCCAACCTGATCACTTCAGGTTTTTCACAGCTTGTTGTTTCTTTGTTTTTGATGATGTCGTTCCTGATCGGAACGGAATTGCACTGGCCGAGGCCAAGCCAAGCATCCTGGGGTCAAACCCGAGCAAGACCAAGCATGTTGATCCTGGTCATTGACCAAAACCGAGGCTTGCTGGGCGACTGACTTGCGGTGCTGGCCATGCCAAACGCCAGCGCCCAGTCCGGCCTCAGCTGGCTTGCAGCACCTTGAGCAATTCGGTCTCGATTTCGATTTGCGCTTTGTTGTGTTGCAACTGTGCGCCGCTGATCAGGAAGGTGTCTTCCACGCGCTCGCCCAGGGTGCTGATTTTGGCCAGTTTCAGATGGATGCCGTGTTTGGCCAATACCGTGGCGATGCTGTAGAGCAAGCCCAACCGGTCGCTGGCCGAGACACTGAGCAACCAGCTTTGGGCCTTGTCGTCAGGCTTCAAGCTCACGCGGGGTGTGACAGGGAAGCTTTTGACCCGGCGTGACACGCGCCCGCGTGTGGGCAGGGGCAGGGGGCCTTGTTTTTCCAGGGTTTGGCTCAAGCCCGATTCGACCATGCTGAGCAGTTCTCGGTAATGCTCGGGCAGCATGGGGGTGACGATTTGGAAACTGTCCAGTGCAAAGCCGTTGTGTGTGGTGTGAACCCGTGCGTCCAAAACGCTGAAACCAGCTTGGTCAAAATGGCCACAGATGCGGGCAAACAAATCGGCTTGGTCGGGCGTAAACACCAGCACCTGCAGGCCTTCGCCTAACGGGGAAATGCGGGCCCGGACGATGGGGCGCGGTGGTGTGGCCTTGTCCTTGGTGACATGGCGCGAGAGTTGGCGCGCGTGCCAGGCGATGTCCGAGGCATCGTGGCGCATGAAGTAGCTCAAATCCAAGATGTCCCACAGGGCCTTTTGGCCGTCGAAGGGCTCTGAATGGCGCGCCAGCTCGATCAGGGCTTCGCGTTTGCGCGCTTGCACCTCGGCATTGGCATCGGGTGCACGGCCGCCCAAGACGCGCAGGGTGGACTTGTAAAGGTCTTCCAGCAGCTTGCCTTTCCAGGCGTTCCACACCTTGGGGCTGGTGCCACGGATGTCGGCCACCGTGAGCAGATAAAGCGCTGTCAGCCGCCTTTCATCGCCCACCCTTTGGGCAAAACGGCCAATCACGTCGGGGTCGCTCAGGTCTTCTTTTTGCGCCACATGGCTCATGGTCAGGTGTTCGCCCACCAAGAACTCGATCAATTGGCCGTCTGCCTTGTCGATCAGGTGCTGGCGGCAGAAGCTGCGCACTTCGCCAATGCCCAGCTTCGAGTGGTCACCGCCCCGGCCCTTGGCGATGTCATGGAACAAGGCGGCTGCGTACAAAATCCAGGGCTTGTCCCAGCCGCTGGCCAGTTGCGAGCAAAAGGGGTATTCATGGGTGTGTTCGGCGATGAAAAACCGACGCGCATTGCGCAGCACCATCAAGATGTGTTGGTCCACCGTGTAGGCATGGAACAGATCGTGTTGCATCTGGCCCACGATGCGGCGAAACACCCACAGATAGCGCCCCAGCACCGAGGTTTCGTTCATCAAACGCATGGCGTGCGTGGTGCCTTGGGGCTGCTGCAAAATTTGTAAAAAGCTTTGGCGGTTCACCGGGTCGGCGCGAAACTGCCCGTTCATGATGGCCCGCACGTTGTACAAGGCCCGCAGCGTTCTGGCAGAAAAGCCTTTCACCCCTGGCGTGGTTTGGTAGAGCAAAAAAGTCTCGAGGATGGCGTGTGGGTGCTTTTGGTACAGGTCGTCGCTGGCCACTTCGATCAGGCCCGCCTTTTCAAAAAAGCGGGCATTCAGCGGCCGAAAATCACCGAGGTTTTCGCCCCGGTCGGTTTGCAGACGGTCTTCGATGTTGAGCAGCAAAATTTGGTTGAGCTGGGTCACCGCTTTGGCCGCCCAATAGTATTGGCGCATCAGCTTTTCGCTGGCGCGCAAGGCCAGACGGCCTTCGGGCGTGACATCGGAACTGTAGCCAAAGGTTTCGGCCACGTTGGTTTGCAGGTCAAACACCAAGCGGTCTTCGCGGCGTTTGGCTTGCAAATGCAAGCGGGCGCGGATCAGGCCCAACAAGGCTTCGTTGCGCTTGATTTGCCGGGCCTCCAAGGGCGTGGCCAAGCCCTTGCGGGCCAACTCGTCCCAGCTTTGCCCCAGGCCCGCCGCACGGGCCACCCACAAGATGACTTGCAGGTCGCGCAAGCCGCCAGGCGATTCTTTGCAATTGGGCTCGAGCGCGTAGGGCGTGTCTTCAAATTTGGTGTGGCGCTGGCGCATTTCCAGGGTTTTGGCCACCCAAAAAGCCTGCGGGTCCATCGCCAGCTGATACTGCTTTTGAAATTCGGTGAACAAGCCCGTGCTGCCGGTGACGCGGCGCGACTCCAGCAAGGAGGTCTGCACCGTGATGTCTTTGGCCGATTCGGCCAGGCACTCGCTCAAGGTGCGCACGCTGGAGCCGATCTCCAGCCCCGTGTCCCAGCAACTGCCAATGAAGCGTTCAAGTTGGGCTTGCAGCAGTGGTGTGCTTTCGGGGGCCATGCCATCGGGCATCAACACCAGCA
>CAMCNQ010000326.1 GCA_945875955.1 Limnohabitans sp. Rim8
ACAACAGGCAAGGCCAATGCGCTTGACCATGCTGCGGCTGTGCTTGCGGTTGCGGTTGCGGTTGCGGTTGCGGCCAAGCTTGCGCAGGCCTTGCGCTGGCTTGGCGGGGTGGCGGGTTGACGCCGAAGGTAAGGCCTGGTGCACCAATGAATGCCCCGCCGAATGAACCACCGAGGCTGTGGTCAAGCAGCTCGGTCAGCGTTCGCCAAGCGACTGGCTGAAGGTTTTGATGACGGGTTTGGTCAGGTATTGCAAGACGCTGCTTTGGCCGGTTTTGACTTCGATGGTGGCGGTCATGCCGGGTTGGATTTCCAGCACTTCGTCGGGGCGTCCGCTGAATTGCCGGCCCACGGTGCGCACCTGGGCGCGGTAATAGGGCTGCTCGCCTTGGCGCAGGTCTTCACTCAAGGTGTCGGCGCTGATGTAGGTGAGCTTGCCCGACAAGTCGCCGTAGACGGTGTAGTCGTAGGCGTCGATCTTGACCCGCACGTCTTGGCCGGCCTTCAAAAACGCGATGTCGGCGGGCGAGACTTTGGCCTGGATGACCAAGTCGTCTTCCAGGGGCACGATTTGCATGACTTCTTCACCCGGGCGGATGACGCCGCCGAGGGTGGTGATGCGCACGTTTTTAACCACGCCGCGCACGGGGGCGCGCAGTTCGGTCAGCTCCAGCTGGTTTTTGCGCTGGGCCATGTTTTGTTGCACGCCTTCAAGGTCTTCTTGGGTTTTGCCCAGCTCGGCTTGTGCGTCCTGAAAATATTTGTTGCTCTTGTTGGTGACTTGCGATTGCAGTTCCACCATTTGGCGCTGCAGGCGCAAGATGTCGGTGCGGCTGACGTCGCCGCTTTTGAGCAAGGGCTCGTTCATGCTGAGTTCTTGGCGCACCAGCTCGATCATGCTTTTGAGCGAGGACAGGTCTTCGTTCAAAGCCGATTGGCGTTTTTTGAACAGCATGGTCTGGTTGGTTTTGAACTCGGGGTAGTTGGCCAACTCGGCCGGGAATTTGAGGGGCGTGCCCAGCACTTCGGCTTGCAAACGGGCCACTGTGGCGGCCAGGCCGGCGGATTTGGCGCGGGCTTCGAGGTAACTGGTTTCGAAGCGGGTGCGCTCGAACTTGACCAGGATTTGCCCGGCCTCGACGGTGTCGCCTTCTTTGACCAGCATGTCGCTGATGGTGCCGCCTTCTTGAGACTGGATGATTTGGGTGCGCGAGCTGGCAATGACGGCGCCGGGCGCGCGGGTGATTTGGTCCAGGTTGGCCCAGTGGGCCCAGAGGCCGGCAATCACCAAGACCAAAAAGGTGAGCCAGATCACGCTGCTGTGGCTGCCTTTGCGCATGTCGGCCGGGGCATGGTTGTGGCTGGACGATTGCGCGCGGTTTCTGAAAAACCAGAAGAAGTTCATGCTTGTGCCTCGGTACGTTGGGTGGGCTGTGCGTTGGCGGCCGCTGGCTGGGCAGCGCCTGCGGGGTTGCGCAGGCGGGCCAGCACGGCGTCGCGTGGGCCGTCCAGCACCACGCGCCCTTGGTCAACCACGATGACGCGGTTGACGTGCGCCAGCAAGGCGGGTTTGTGGGTCACCACCACCAGCAGCGATTGGGGCGAGAGCTCTTGAAACAGGTGGTTCATGATGCGGATTTCAAGCTGCGCGTCCATGGACGCTGTGGGCTCGTCCAGCAGCATGATGCGGGGCTGCAAAAGCAGCATGCGGCTCAGGCCCACCAATTGCCTTTGGCCCCCGGACAGGCCTTTGCCGCCTTCGGAGATTTCCAGCGCCAGGCCTTTGGGGTGGTTTTGAATGACTTGGTCCAGCCCGGTCATGGCGGCCACCCGCAGGATTTGGCTGTCGCTGGGGGTGGGCAGGCCCAAGATCAGGTTGTCGCGCAGGGTGCCCTGAAACAGGCGCACGTCTTGCGGCAAGTAGCCGATGTGTTCGCGCACAAACTCGGGGGCCAGGTGGGTCATGTCCACGCCGTCCAAATACACGCTGCCGGCTTTGGGCTTGTACAGGCCCGAGAGGATTTTGATCAGGGTGGATTTGCCCGAGCCCACGGCGCCCAAAACGGCAACCCGTTCACCGGGCTGAAAGGCCAGGGCCGCCACTTCCAGGGTGGGCTTGCCTTCGGCGTAGGCGAAGGCGGCTTTTTCGACGCGGATTTGGCCTTGGCAGCTTTGCGGCACCACCAGCCGGGTGGCCGGGTCGCGGTCGCTGGGCAGGGCCATGATGCCGTCCAGGCCTTTGAGGGCGATTTGGGCGTGCTTCCATTGCACGATCAGGCCCGGCAGTTGGGCCAGCGGCGACAGGGCGCGCCCGCTGATGATGGTGCAAGCGATCAGCCCGCCCATGGTCAGGTTGCCGGCCGTGATGGCGTAGGCCCCAACGGCCACCATGCCCACGTAGGTGAGTTGCTGCATGGTTTGGGTCAGGTTGCTGGACAGGCTGGACAGGGCCCGCATGCTCAGCTCGCTTTGCGCGATGGTGGCCGTGAGTTGCCGCCAGCGGTTGAGCAGCTTCCACTCGCCGCTGGTGGCTTTGATGGATTCGATGCCGTCAATGGCTTCAATCAAGAGGCCGTTTTTTTGGTTGGATTCGGCCATGTGCTGGGCCGTCAGGGTTTCAATCGGCCCCTTGAAAAACAGGCCCACCACAATCGACAAGGGCACCATGACCAGCGGCACCAGGGCGACTTGCCAGGAAATCAGGGCGATCACGCCCACAAACAGCATGGCAAAGGGCGCATCGGCCAGGATGAACAGGGTCGATGAGGTCAAAAAGTTGCGCACCGACTCGAAGTGCCTGATTTGCGAGGCAAATGTGCCCACGGTGCGGGGGCGGGCGTCCATGCGGATGTCAAGGGCTTTGCCAAAGAAGACCGAGGAGAGTTCTTGGTCAATGGCCTTGGCGGCGCGGTCCACCATGTGCGAGCGCACTTGCTTGATGACCAGTTCCAAAATGATGGCGATGGCCACGCCTATGGTGAGCACCAGCAGGGTCGAGTAGCCTTTGGAGGGCACCACCCGGTCGTAGACTTGCATGCTGTACATGGCGGCCATCAGGCCAATGGTGCTGACCACAAAGGTGGCAAACACGGCTTCGGCAAACGCGCCCCGGTAGCGCCCCAAGGAGAAGGCAAACCACTCGCCTGCGGTTTTGGGGCCGTTGTTTTCTTCGGCCTTGTCGGTGGCGCTGACTTTCAAGTCCAGCACTT
>CAMCNQ010000327.1 GCA_945875955.1 Limnohabitans sp. Rim8
GGCAAGCCTTGATTCACCCGTTCAATGTGGAGCCCCGCGGTGTCATTGAAGTCAAGGGCAAGGGCGAGATGAGGACTTGGTTTTTGAACAGTACCGCCACCACCTGATGGCTCAAGTCAAAAAAGATGGCGTGCGTGTTGGGGATGACAACTGAGCCGTCGGGGTATGGGTTGAACGACTGGTGATGTGGACACAAAGATGCTGAAAAAACAAATGCTTTGAATGGGATTCTTGAAAAGACTTTAAATCGATTATTTTCTGTACAGGATGATTATGAATGAAAACCCGCTTAAATTTTCTGTAGATGCCGAACGCCTTTGGAAGTTGGGACAAAATTCTTTGCAATTTGCAGATGGCGAAAACAGGCTTGAATCTGAAAGTCTAAAGAGCGTGGATCGGTTTTTTATTTCATTGGCTTCATGCACACTTCTGAATACAAGCCTGTTGCTGCCGGGTAAAAAAATCATTGAATATGGTGAAAAATTTCAAATGGCTTACCTTGTTCTGAGTGGAGAAATTCAGATCGTGCAGAAGACCCAATCATACAAACTGGGCGCAGGCTCGGTCATTGGTTTGTCTGAAGGCATGGTGGGTTTGGCTTCTCAATTTTCAGCATCGACATTGACTGCTGTGCAAGTGAAAATGATTCCATTTCACCGTGTGGATGCGGCCATAAAATTTCTTCCCACTGAATTGCGGGAAATTTTGCGGACCATCATCAAACGCAATTTGGCGAATTAAAAGATCAAGAGGCATCCATTGAATCAATTTACAGTTGTCAAGTTCATTGACGAAGAATTCATTTGCAAATCGGGCGATCCCGCCACGCACCTTTATTTTTTGCAAGCAGGTGAAGTCGAATTGGTCGGTGCATCAGGCCAAGTGTTTGGCGTCATTCCACAAGGACAATCATTTGGTGAAACGGCCATTTTGAAAGGCGGCGTTCGCAGTGCATCCATACGTGCCAAGGGGAATGTGGTCTGCAAAGTCATTTCCAACGACCAAGCGGCAGAACTTTTAACCAGCTATTCACCTTTGCTTGTGGTCATCATGGAAGCTCTTTTGCTGCAGCAGGCCATGAACAATGCCATCAAGCACGATTGAGTTGACCATGAATGAAATGCCTTCTCTTCGGTATTTAGACTTCAAAGACCGTCTTTGGCATGCGTGCTTGGAAGAATCTTACGGTTTTCTTAGAAAATCATGGCGGGGTGATTGGCTGGGAATGCCATTGGTTTTGCATGAATGTTTAATATTTTTGAATCTGCCCGATAACAATTTGTCATTGGCCGCCAAGAGCATGTTGAATGCGGCCGCAAGTGTGGCCATTGAAATTGAAAATCAAAATAAAAATCAAAAAACATTTTCAGAACCCCATTACCATAACCGTTTGCATTTCGCAGATGCATTAACGTCAATGGTTATTCAATTAGCGATTCTGGTTGAATTGGATGAAAAGCCGGATCACGATTGGTTGGCCTGTGCCTTGCTGACATGCATGGCACATGATTTTTTTCATCCCGGAAAAGTCAATCGGCATGCGTCTGAAATTGAGAAACAGTCTTTTGATTTTCTAAAACCCATTTTAAATATTCATTTGGTGCCAGATGAATGGCAGAAAATCATTGAAACAGCCATCGTTCGTTCTGATTTTTCAATTGTGCATAAAAATCATGCACAGGTGACCGGCCAAAAATTCGAATGGGATTTGAAGTGGCTTTGTGTCTTGTTGAACGAAGCCGATGTGATGGCCAGTGCTTCTGCAAAATATGGCCCTGACTTGGGCGAATCTTTGGCGCAGGAGTGGCGGCTGATTGGTTTTATGCAACACACCAACGTGGCAAGCCCCGAAGCCAGGAAAAACTTTTTGAAGAACTTGTTGTTTTCTTCCCCAGCCTCTTCGGTTTTGGGTTGGAGTGAAAGAATTTCCGATGAAATTCGAACAATGGATTGACCCGCGTTTGGCGCCCGGCGCGCCCTGATTGGGCGCCTGCAAGGCATGAAAGTTTGATAACCTCGTGCTCCATGTACTTGCCCAAACAATTCAACCACACCGACCCCCTGATTGCCCAGCGCATCATGCGGGAGCATCCTTTGGCCTCCATCGTGTCGGTGGGGGAAGATGGTTTTCCTGTTCTGAGTTTGGCGCCTTTGCAGTGGCAAGCGGCCTCGCTGTGGGGGGATGCGCCGCAAGCCGAGCATGGCGTGTTGCTGGGGCACTGTGCGCGGGCCAATCCACATGCCCAGCTGCTGGCCAACGCAGCACCGACCTTGGTGAGTTTCATGGGGCCGCAAGCCTATATGTCACCCGGCGTTTACGACGACAAGCAGCGCGTGCCCACCTGGTCTTACTTGGCGCTGCAGGCCAAAGTGCAAACGCAGATCGTTGATCCCATGCATGACCGGGACCGGTTGCTCAAATGCCTGATTGCCCAGCATGAGCCGGCCTATGCCAGCCAGTGGCGGGATTTGCCCACCGCTTACACCGAGGCCATGCTCAAGGGCATCGTGGCGTTTGAGATGCGCATCACCGATGTGCAGTGTGCGGTCAAACTCAACCAACACCGCCCAGAGGCCCACGCCGCCATGCACGCCGCCTATGCCCAAGGCGGCACCAACGAGCAGGCCTTGGCCCGTTGGATGCAGGACCTGGGTTTGGTCGCGTGAGCGCAGACCCAAGCGACGCGCATTTCATGCGGCAAGCCATCGCGCAGGCCCATTTGGCCAGCGCCGCTGGCGAGGTGCCGGTGGGCGCCGTGGTGGTCAAAGGGGGACAGGTGATCGCCACCGGGCACAACGCGTCCATTGGCCAGCACGACCCCACGGCCCATGCCGAGGTGGTGGCTCTGCGCGCGGCCGCCCGTGTGCTGGGCAATTACCGGCTGGAAGGCTGTACGCTGTATGTGACGCTGGAGCCGTGCGCCATGTGCAGCGGCACCATGCTGCATGCCCGGTTGGACCGGCTGGTGTTTGGCGCCAGCGATGCCCGCACCGGGGCGGCGGGTTCGGTGCTTGATTTGTTTGGCCACCGCCAACTGAACCACCACACACAGGTCAGCGCAGGCGTGCTGGCCGATGAATGCGGCCAATTGTTGAGAAACTTTTTCAAACCCAAACGCATGAACCTCCATCCCGTCCGTGAAGACGCTTTGCGCACCCCCGACTCGGCCTTTGACGATGTGCCCGATTACCCTTGGGCTCCCC
>CAMCNQ010000328.1 GCA_945875955.1 Limnohabitans sp. Rim8
CTGTTTGCGCTGCTGGGCACCACCGACAAAGCCGCCGAGTTGGTGGGTGAAATTCCGTTTGCCCAAGCCACGCCTTTGCTGGTGTTTGAACTCAAGGTCTTGGTCATGGTGAGCATCTTTGTGTATGCTTTTTTCAGGTTTTCCTGGTCCATGCGTCAGTACACCTTTGTGGCCTTGGTCATCGGGGCCATGCCTTCGCCCGAGGACTTTGATGCCAAGCTGCATGACCGCCAGCGCTTTGCCGAGCGTGCGGGCAATTTGGTCAGCGCTGCGGCCGAGACCTTCAACGACGGTTTGCGGGCCTACTACTTTTCATTTGCCGCCATGGCCTGGTTTTTCTCGCCCATGGCACTGGTCTTGGCCACGGCTTTGGTGGTCTTGATTTTGTACGGGCGTGAATTTCGCTCGGAGGTGCTGCAGGTCTTGCGCGACTGAAAACGCACACCTTTTGCCACAGGCCCACCTTCTACAATAGCGGGCTATGTTTGTTCACCTGCGCCTTCACTCCGAATTCTCTGTCGTTGACTCGACCTGCCGCATCGACGAGGTGGTCAAAATCGCGGCCACAGACGCACAGCCCGCTCTGGCCATCACCGACCTGAACAACCTGTTTGGCACCGTCAAGTTTTACAAAGAAGGCCGGGGCAAGGGCGTCAAACCGATCATTGGTGCCGAGGTCAACCTCGAAGGCCTGGGGGGCGATGCAGGTGCCACCAGCCGTGTGGTGCTCTTGGTGCAAAACCACCGGGGTTACCTGCACCTGTGTGAGCTGCTGGCCCGCGCCTGGACCCAAAACGTGCTCAAAGGTGTGGCCGTGGTCAAGCTGGCCTGGCTGCATGAGCTGTCTGAAGGTCTGATTTTGCTGTCGGGCGCGCAAGCCGGGCCTGTGGGACAAGCCCTGGTGCAGGGCGACACCGACAAAGCGGCCGACGTGGCCTTGCAGTTGGGCTCGATTTTCCCGCACCGTTTTTACCTGGAGCTGCAACGCGCAGGCCGCCCTGAAGACGAGCCTCAGGTGGCAGGCGCTGTGGCGCTTGCCGCTCGCTTGGGTTTGCCGGTGGTGGCCACCCACCCGATTCAGTTTCATGGGCCTGAGGATTACGAGGCCCACGAAGCGCGGGTGTGCATCTCGGAGGGCGAAATCCTGGCCAACCAGCGCCGGGTGCGCCGCTTCACCCGCGAGCAGTATTTCAAGTCCGCCGCGCAAATGTGCGCCCTGTTTGCCGATGTGCCCAGCGCCATCGCCAACACACTTCAGATCGCCAAGCGCTGCAACCTGACTTTGGTGTTGGGCAAGCCGCAGTTGCCAGATTTTCCTATCCCAGCTGTGAACGGCGTGGTCATGTCGGTGGAGGACTATTTCAGGCATGTGTCGTTGCAAGGTCTTGAGGCGCGGCTGCTGCACCTGTACCCCGATTTGGCCAAGCGAAACGACGAGCGCCCGCGCTACATGGAGCGGCTGGAGTTTGAGCTGAACACCATTTTGAACATGGGCTTTCCGGGCTACTTCCTGATCGTGGGCGACTTCATCCAATGGGCCAAGGCCAACGGCTGCCCGGTGGGCCCGGGCCGGGGCTCGGGTGCGGGCTCGCTGGTGGCTTATGCGCTGAAAATCACCGACCTTGACCCCTTGCAGTACAAGCTGCTGTTCGAGCGGTTTTTGAACCCCGAGCGGGTGTCCATGCCCGACTTCGACATCGACTTTTGCCAAGGCAACCGCGACCGGGTGATCGACTATGTGAAGGACAAATACGGCCGCGAGGCCGTCAGCCAAATCGTCACCTTTGGCACCATGGCCGCCCGCGCGGCGATTCGCGACGTGGGCCGTGTGCTGGACATGAGCTACACCTTTTGCGACGGCATCAGCAAGCTCATTCCCAACAAGCCGGGCATGTCGGTCACCCTGCAGTACCCACCAGCCACGCCCAAAGAGGGCGACAAAAACAATTACGCCATTGCCATGGAGCCCATCTTGGCCGAGCGCATCGAGCGCGAAGAAGATGTGCGCACCCTGATCGAGTTGGCGCAAAAGCTCGAAGGCATGACCCGCAACGTGGGCATGCACGCCGGGGGCGTGTTGATCGCGCCAGGCAAGCTGACCGACTTTTGTCCGCTGTACCAGCAGCCCGGCAGCGAATCGGCCGTGAGCCAGTATGACAAGGACGATGTGGAGGCGGCGGGCTTGGTCAAGTTCGACTTCTTGGGCCTGGCCACGCTGACCATCCTGGAAATTGCCCGCGAGTTCATCACCACGCGGCACAAAGGCCAGGAGCAATTTGCTTTTGAGAACATCCCACTCGACGATGTGGCGACCTACAAGCTGTTTTCGGACGGCAAAACCGAAGCGGTGTTTCAGTTTGAAAGCCGGGGCATGCAAGGCATGCTGCGCGACGCCCGGCCCAGCCGCTTGGAAGACCTGATTGCCCTGAACGCGCTCTACCGCCCGGGCCCCATGGACCTGATCCCCAGCTTTGTGGCCCGCAAGCACGGGCGCGAAGTGGTGGAGTATCCGCACCCGGCGGTGGCCGAGATGCTGTCAGAGACCTACGGCATCATGGTTTACCAAGAGCAGGTGATGCAGACGGCGCAGATCTTGGGTGGCTACTCGCTGGGCGGCGCCGACTTGCTGCGCCGCGCCATGGGCAAGAAGAAGGCCGAAGAAATGGCCGAGCACCGCGAGAAGTTCCGCGATGGGGCACTGGCCACACACCGTATCCCTCAGGAAAAGGCCGATGAAATTTTTGACCTGATGGAGCGGTTTGCGGGTTACGGCTTCAACAAGTCCCACGCCGCCGCCTACTCCTTGCTGGCTTACCACACGGGCTGGCTCAAGGTGCACTACACCGCCGAGTTCTTTTGCGCCAACATGACGGTGGAAATGGACGACACCGACAAACTCAAAGTCCTGCACGAAGACGCTTTGAAGTTCGGCATCCGCTTTGACCCGCCCGATGTGAACCGGGGCACACACCGCTTTGAGCCGGTGACCGACAAAATCATCCGCTACGGCCTGGGGGCCATCAAGGGCACGGGCCAGCAAGCCATCGATGCCATCGTGGCTGCCCGAACCGAAGGCGGCCCCTTCACCAGCTTGTTTGATTTTGCTGTGCGCGTGGACCGCACCCGGATCAACAAACGCACGGTGGACGCACTGATCAAGGCTGGAGCTTTTGATTCGCTGAACATGAACC
>CAMCNQ010000329.1 GCA_945875955.1 Limnohabitans sp. Rim8
GCGAAAGCCAAATTAACGTCAACAACGAGTCGGGCCGCTTGGCCGATTTGAGCGCCCGTATTGAGGCGCTCAAGGCCTTGCAAGAAAAGGTGCGCACCGACGGCAAGCTCATCCCTTGGCTGACCAAGCACGGCATGGAGGGCCTCGAAGGTCTTTGGCGCCGCATCCACATTGCAGCGGGTTGGGAAACCGCCCTCGAATCGGCACTGCGCGAAAGGCTGTCGGCGCTGCAGGTGTCGCGTTTGGACATGGTGCGCGCTTTTGCCAGCGACGCCCCGCCGGCCAAATTGGCGTTTTTTAACCCGCCTTTGGCCAGCGCGGCCCGCCCGCGTTCTGGCATGCCCAGCGGCTGCCTGCCCTTGGCCGATTTGCTGCGCATCAATGATGCCGGGCTGTCGGCCCTTTTGACCGATTGGTTGCAAGGCTGCTTGACCGCCCCCAATTTGGAAGACGCACTTGCCTGGCGCAGCCAACTCCAGCCAGGCGAGACCTTGTTTGTCCAAGCCGGGCATGCGGTGGATCTGAACAGCGTGGTGTTTTATGCACCCGACTCAGAACAAGCCGGACTGTTGGCCAGGGCCCAAGACATTGAAAACCTGGACAAGCAGCAGCGCGCGCAAACCCTGATTGCCGAGGCCAGCCGAAGCGCTTTGGTGCGCGCCGAAGCGGCGTATGCACAGGCTTCGCAGAGTCTGATCTCGGTACGCCGTGAAGCCAGTGAAAGCCAGTCTCGCACCCACGAATTGCAAGTGGAAACCCTGCGCTTGTCGCAATTGGTGGACCAAACGCGTGCGCGCAGCGAACAAATCAACATGGACTTGGCCGAAGTTGACGCGCAGTTGGCGTCCTTGCAAGAGCGCAGGATCACCGCAGAAGCCCGTTTTGAAGAGCTGGACATGCAACTGGCCGACACGCAAGAGCGCCATGCGCAACTCGATGAACGGGTCATGGCGGCTGAACGCAAGCTGGCCGAGTGCCGTGAGCAGCAACGCAGCTTGGAGCGCCGCGCCCAGGAGGCCCAGTTTTCGCAGCGCAGCTTGGATGCCCGGCGCGCCGAACTCAACCGCACCATTGAAACCGCCCAGCAACAAGTCACCAGCATTGAGGCCGAAATGCAGCGTGCCCGCGAGGAGTTGAGCCACTTGACCGATGCGGCCGCCCAAGCCGGTTTGCAAAATGTGCTGGCCATCAAGTTGGAGCGAGAGCAAGCCTTGGGCGCAAGGCGCAGTGCCTACGACGATTTGACCGCCAAGCTGCGGGCCAGCGACGAACGCCGCGTGGGCTTTGAGCGCGAGATGGAGCCTTTGCGCCAGCGCATCACCGATTTGCAACTCAAAGAGCAGGCGGCCCGGCTGGGTCTTGAGCAGTACACGCAATTGTTGGCCGATGCACAAGCCGACCTGGAGGCTGTGGCCGCCTCGATTGAGGCAGGTGCGGTCCGTGTCACGGGCTTGCAAGGCGAGATCGACCGGATCCACCGCGAAATCACCGCTTTGGGGCCTGTCAACCTGGCCGCATTGGATGAGCTGAGCACGTCTCGCGAGCGCAAAACTTTCCTGGATTCGCAATGCGCCGACTTGACCGACGCCATGAACACCTTGGAAGACGCGATCAAGAAAATCGATGCCGAAACCCGTGACTTGCTGGGCGGCACGTTCAAGATCGTGAATGAACATTTCAGCCGCATGTTCCCTGAATTGTTTGGCGGTGGCAATGCCCGCTTGGTCATGACAGGAGATGAAATTTTGGATGCCGGGGTGCAGGTGCTGGCCCAACCCCCAGGCAAGAAAAACCAAACCATTCACCTGCTGTCGGGGGGCGAAAAAGCACTCACCGCGATCGCGCTGGTTTTTGCTATTTTTCAACTCAACCCGGCGCCTTTTTGTTTGCTGGACGAGGTCGACGCGCCCTTGGACGACGCCAACACCGAGCGCTATGCCAAACTGGTCAAGGGCATGGGCAAAGAAACGCAGTTTCTTTTCATCAGCCACAACAAAATCGCCATGGAAATGGCCGAGCAATTGATTGGGGTGACCATGCAAGAGCAAGGTGTTTCGCGCATTGTGGCTGTGGACATGGAGTCCGCAGTGTCTATGGCCGACATGGCCTGAGGTTTTTTATTTATGTTGGATACATTGAGTTCTTTTCAATTGGGCTTGGCCGGTGTGGGCGTTTTGACGCTGCTCGCGGTGGTGCTGTACAACCAGTGGGTATCGCGCAAAAACGCGCCACGCCAAGCCGAGCCACAAACCGAGCCTGGCCTTGGCGGCTTGTCTGTGTCCACCGAACCGAAAGAGCCGGTTTTGACCGATGATTTCTCAAGCCTGCCCCAGCCCGAACGCAAGCCTGTGCTGGACGCCTTGATCGATGTGATTGCCACCATTGAAAGCGACCACCCGGTCTCTGGCGATGCCGCTTTGGCGGCCTTGCCCGCGACCCGCCGCGTCGGCACCAAGGCCTTTCATGTGGAGGGTTGCAACGAAGCCACAGGGGCTTGGGAGCCCTTGCTGCCGGGGCAGCGCTACACCACTTTTCAGGCGGGGGTTCAATTGGCCAACCGCGTTGGGCCACTCAACAACATCGAGTTCTCTGAGTTTGTCGCCAAAACACAGGCCGTTGCAGACGCAGTGGGGGGCTCACCCAATTTCAGCGACATGCTCGAAGAAGTGGCGCGTGCGCGTGAGTTGGACCAATTCGCCAATGCCCACGATGCCCAATTGAGTTTCACTTTGTGCGCCCGGGCTTCGGCTTGGAGCCCCGGATACATCCAACAACACGCCGGGCGATTGGGCTTTGTGCCGGGCGTGATTCCCGGTCGCATGGTCATGGCTTCTTCGGTGGTGGGCGCACCGCCGATTTTGTTTTTGACCTTTGACACCCAGGCCGCCATGGCCGAGGATCCGGCTTTGTCTGCGGTGCGCGAGTTTTCGCTCAGTCTGGATGTGCCGCAAATCGCCCGCGAGGACCAAGCGTTTGAGCGGATGCGAGAGGTGGCGCGGCTGCTTGCCGAGCACATGGATGGCGTGGTCACCGATGGGGATGGCCAAATTTTGGGCGATGGGGTGCTGGACCAAATTGCCAGCGACTTGCAGCAACTCTACGACGCCTTGGACGCGCGTGAGTTGTCGGCGGGCTCGACCCAGGCGCGGCGTCTTTTCTCCTGATCCGAACAAAGTCCGTCATGGCCGATA
>CAMCNQ010000330.1 GCA_945875955.1 Limnohabitans sp. Rim8
GCCCTTAAATTTGGACTTCATCAAAATGCCCTGTCGGTCTGCCCAGGGGGCGGCATAGTCGCCGAGCAAAAAGGTCAGTGTCACCATCACCAGTCCCAATTGAAGCAACACCCCCAAGGCCTTGATTGGCCCCAATCCGCCAGTGCGCAAGATGGTGAACTCTGAGCTTTGCGCCAGCCTTGCCATGACAAAAATGCAGCCAATCAGCACCGAAATGGGCAGCAATTCGTACAAGTGAACGGGTATTTTCAGGGTCACAAACAGCAAAGCGTGCTGCAACTTGTAGCCTTGGCTGGCCAGACGCGACAAACTTTGCAGCTCATCGACCAGGTCGAAAAACAAAAACAGGGCCAGAAAACCGATTGACACAAAGCCAACAGCCCTCAGGATTTCACCGTGCAGCAAGTTGCGGACGGTTTTCATGCGGGGGCTTTCTGGTGCTGGGTGCGCCCTGGCCAAAACCAGCGCCATGAGGCATTGAAATGGCGCAATGCCAGCCAGATGACGGCCAAAAGGAAAACGCCGCCATGCAGGCTCAGCATCAAGGGCATGAACTGGTAACGCCCGGAGCTGATCCAGTTTTGCCCCACAGTGACCATGTTGTAGTAGGCAATGAAAATCAACAAGGCCAAACCCAGGTGGTAGCTGCGGCCCACCCTTGGGTTAACGGCCGACACGGCCAAGGCCAATAAAAGCAAATTGACCCCCGCCATGCCCAAGCCCAGCCGCCAAGACAATTCGGCCCAATTTTCGGGGCTGGGCTGCTTGAGCAGCTCCCAGCTGGGTGCTTGTCGGCTGAGAAATACCGAATTGCCCAACTTCACATCGGCATCGATCAGCAACTCATAGTGGTCAAACTGGGTCAACCGGGTCTCACCTGTTTCGAGATTGCTCAGCCATTGCTGGCCTTTGTCGAGGATCAAAAAACGGTCATTGCCGGTGATCTCAATTCGTCCCTGTTTCGCTGTCGTCACCGTCTCAATTTTGCCCTCAATGCTGGAGATGAAAACATTCCGGCCGTAACGGTTGTCCGGGGTGTCTTTGTCGATGAAGAATACCCGCTGACCACCTGCAGATTCCTGGAATTGCCCAGGCGAGACCCGCTCAATGTCGTTGCGTTTTTCAAAGCGTTGTTTCAACTCTTGTATTTGCTGATTGCCCCAGGGCCAGGCAAACAAGGCCAGCAAGCTCACGGTCAACAGCACGGGCCAGGCGAATCCAAAAAGGGGCTTCACAAAATGCCCCAAGCCTTGTCCACTTGAAAACCAAATCACCATTTCGCTGTCGCTGTACATGCGTGACAAGGTTGACACCACAGCGATGAACAAGCTCAAGGTGATGATGGTGGTCAACTGGCTGAGCACGCTGAAACCCATCACCAGCAGCACCTCTGAAGGATTGACGCTGCCGCGGCTGGCCTGCCCCAAGGTTCGGATCAAGATGATGGTGATCACAATGGTGATCAAAACCACCAAGGTCGCCCAAAAATTTCGACCGAGGTCTCGGCGTAAAGAGGAATGGAATAACATCGGCGAGAAGGAAAAACTCAATTATGAACTTCGAAATCCAAAAACGCGTTCTGTCCACGGTGATCCGTGACAATTCGGACGCCCTGATTGTCTTGTGGCCCGCAGAGGACGCTTTGTTGTTGGCGGGCAACGACCCCCTGGCCAGCCTGATGGCAGCCGCCATTCGCCTTGGTGACTTCGAACGCAAGCCAGGTGGGCTGATTTCTTTGTACGCGCATCCAGGCGTCAAGGCGCGGCATTTGGTCATCGTCTGTTGTGAAGAGGGCACCCCAGCGCAATTGCGCCGCGCGCTGAATGCGGCTTGGGGCGCTCTCAAGTCAGCCAAAATCAAGCACTTGGGTGTTCATGCAGCCCTGGACATGAACGCCCAACAACTGCAAGCGGCGGTGTCAACCCTGGGCGAGGCCAGCTACAGCTATACCCACACTTTGAGCAAGCCCAAGCCCCGCTTGCTGGATAAACTGACCCTGAGCACGGGGGTGGTCACGGCCCCTTTGCGTGAAGCGATGGTCCAGGCCCAAGCCTTGTTGGCCGGGGTTGAGGTGGCCAAAGAATGGGCCAATCGGCCAGCCAACCATGCAACACCGACCCTGTTGGCCGATGCGGCAAAGGCCATTGCCAAAGGTACGGGCTTCAAATGTGAGGTCTTGGGGCCCAAAGAGGTGACCAAACTGGGCATGGGGTCTTTTTTGGCGGTGGCACGGGGCTCGGCCGAGCCGCTGCGTTTCATTGTCATGCGCTACAACGGCGCTGCGGCCAGCCAAGCCCCCGTGGTGCTGGTGGGCAAGGGCATTACCTTTGACACGGGCGGCATTTCCATCAAGCCGGCTGGCGAAATGGACGAGATGAAATACGACATGAGCGGCGCAGCCAGCGTTCTGGGCGTTTTTGCCGCCCTGGCGCAGCTCAAACCCCGCTTCAATGTGGTGGGCCTGATCCCCGCCACTGAAAACATGCCCGATGGCTTGGCGGTCAAGCCCGGTGACGTGGTGACCAGCATGAGTGGTCAAACCATTGAAATTTTGAACACCGATGCCGAGGGCCGGTTGGTGCTGTGTGATGCGCTGACCTATGCCGAACGCTTCAAGCCCAAAGCGGTGATTGACATTGCCACCCTCACGGGCGCTTGCGTGATTGCCCTGGGCGCGGTTCGATCGGGTCTTTTCTCCAGCAACGACGAGCTGGCCGTGGCCCTGCAGGCGGCGGGAGAGGCATCTGGCGACACCTGCTGGCGCATGCCCTTGGACGACGAGTACGCCGAAGGCCTGAAAACCCGTTTTGCTGATGTGGCCAACGTGGCGGGCCGCCAAGCCGGGGCCGTCACGGCGGCGAAATTTCTGCAGCGGTTTGCGACGCGTTTTGCCTGGGCCCATTTGGACATTGCGGGCACGGCTTGGAAAAGCGGGGCAGCCAAGGGGGCGACAGGACGGCCTGTTGGCTTGTTGCTGCACTACCTGCTGGCCCAAAGTGAACCGACAACAGGCAAAGCCAAGGGCCTCCGTTCGCGCGCATGAGTGGTCATGACACAGATCGAGTTCCATTTCAATGCGCCCGAACGTTTGCACTATGCCTGCAGGCTTTTGCGCAAAGCCCATGGTCGGGGCTTGCGCGTGGGCGTGGTTGGCTCTGATGTGGTGTTGCGCCAACTCGACGAG
>CAMCNQ010000331.1 GCA_945875955.1 Limnohabitans sp. Rim8
AAGCCCCTTGGCAAGGCCGTCAACAGACACCGTGGTGAACGCGCAGTTCATGGCTGGTTCCTTCTTTTTTCATGGGGCTCATTCTGCCAGCGCGCAGCTCACAGGCCTGGCCCCCAACAGCTTGGCGCACACCTGCGGGTCTATGCCCACCAAATATCCCCGCCTGCCGCCATTGATGCAAATGCGCGGCAAAGCCAGGATGGTTTCTTCTATGAACACCGGCATGGCCCGCCGCGTGGCAAAGGGCGAGGTGCCGCCCACCAGGTAACCGCTGTGTCGGTTGGCCACCTCGGGCGCGCAGGGCTCGATCGATTTGAGGCCCAACTGGCGCGCCAGGTTTTTGGTCGACACCTTGCGGTTGCCGTGCATCAACACCACCAGCGGTTTGGCGTCCTGGTCTTGCATGATCAGGGTCTTGACCACAGCAAACGGGTCCATGCCCAACACTTTCGCACTGTGCTGCGCGCCGCCGTGCTCCAGATACTCGTAAGCGTGTTCGGTGAAGCTCACCCCGTGCTGGCGCAACAAGGCGGTCGCAGGGGTTTCGCTGACTTTGTCTTTCTTGGCCACGGACCAGGCTCACAAAGCCGGATCGCGGATCTCCCAGCGGATCGCGTCTATGGCCTTGAGCACCTCGGGGGACAACTGAGTTGTCCACGCGGCCAGGTCTTCTTCCAACTGGGCCACCGAAGTCACGCCGATGATGGTGCTGGTCACACTCCAGCGGTGGTAGCAAAAAGCCAGCGCCATTTGGGTGGGTGTCATGCCGTGGTCACGTGCCAATTGGTTGTAGCGACGCGACGCCGCCAAGGCCTCAGGCCGCCCCCAGCGCTGTTTGCGCATCGAGTCGTAGCGGGCGATGCGGCCACCATTGGGCACCAGTGGGCCGTTCAAGTCGTCGTGGTCGTATTTGCCCGTGAGCAAGCCAAAGCCCAAAGGCGAATAAGCCAGCAGGGAGACATCCAGGCGGTGGCAGGTTTCGTCCAAGCCGTTGTCGTAAATCCGGTTGACCAAGCAATAGGGGTTTTGCACGGTGGCCACCCGCGGCAGGCCATATTGCTCGGCCAGGCGCACAAATTCGTGCACGCCATACGGCGACTCGTTGGACAGGCCGATGTGGCGAATCTTGCCCGCCTTGACCAATTTGGACAGGGCTTCAAGTTGCTCATGAATGGAGGTGAGCGACTTGTCTTTGGCCGGGTCGAAATAGGTGATGCCAAACACCGGCACATGGCGCTCGGGCCAGTGGATCTGGTACAGATCGATCACATCGGTTTGCAAACGGCGCAGGCTGGCATCACAAGAGTTCAGAATGTCTTGCCCAGTCATGCCCGTGCCTTCGCGAATCCAGGGCATGCCACGCGAGGGACCAGCGACCTTGCTGGCCAGCACCAATTTTTGACGGGCACCTGGGTTTTTCGCAAACCAGTTGCCAATGAAGGTTTCAGTAAAGCCGCAGGTGGCGGCTGTGGCCGGTACGGCATACATTTCGGCGGTGTCGATGAAGTTGATCCCGGCGGCCAGCGAGCGGTCCAAAATCGCGTGCGAATCGGCTTCGTTGACTTGCTCACCAAAGGTCATGGTGCCCAAGCAAATGGGGGTCACTTGCAGGTCGGATTGCCCGAGCTGAACGGTTTTCATGAGACTTCCTGTCGGTACGTTAAAAAAAGAGGGGTTCAGTTGGCCAGCGAGGGTCTGGCTTGGCTGCGATTTTGTCATGCGTGGGTGGCGACGCTTGTCACCACCGCTCTGGCCTCTTCTTGCAGACGCAAAACACGCCTTTGCACTTTGCCTGTGGTGGTCATGGGCAACTGCTCAATGAATTCGATCTCTTTGGGGTATTCATAGGGGGCGAGCAAGCCACGCACATGCTTTTGCAGCTGCTGGCGCACGGCTTCGTCAAACTCCTGCTGGGCCGGCCCCATTGGTCTGCGGGCCAGCCAGTCGGGCGACAAGACGACATAGGCCTTGACCAGCGCGCCGCGTTCTTTGTCGGGCTTGGGCACCACGGCGGCATTCGCCACGGCGGGGTGTTTGACCAAACAATTTTCGATCTCGCCCGGGCCAATGCGGTAGCCCGCCGCCTTGAACATGTCGTCGGTGCGGCCTTGGTACCACAGGTAGCCGTCCTTATCGCAGACGGCCATATCGCCCGTGCGGCACCAATCGCCCGTGTATTTGGCCTTGGTGGCTTTGTCGTTGTTCCAGTAACCCAAAAAGAACACCGGGTCGGGGTGGCCATGCACATCGAAACGGTTGACCGCCACTTCACCCGGCGTGCCAGCAGGACAGATCCGGCCGGCGTCATCAATGACTGCCACTTGGTGGCCGGGATAGCCCTTGCCCATGCTGCCGGGTTTGGCCGGCCACAAACGCGTGCAGTTGCCCACCACGTAGTTGATCTCGGTCTGTCCGAACATCTCGTTCACCGTCACGCCCATCTGCTGCTGAACATAGGCAAACACCGCATCGCCCACGGCTTCGCCTGCGCTCATCAGGGCTTGCAACTTCAAGCTGTAACGGGCTTTCACATCGGGCACTGCCTTCATCATGGCTTTGAGCGCCGTGGGAAACAAGAATGTGTGTGTCACGCCATGGCTTTGCAAAATCTCGAACGCAGCCTCGGGTGAAAACCGCCCGTTGAAGGCCACGATGGGCCGCCCAAAATAGAGGCTGGGCAGCAGCGCGTCCATCAAGCCTCCCGTCCAGGCCCAATCAGCGGGCGACCAAAACACAGCCTTGGACGGACGCTCGGCTTTAAAAGGGTCAAATCCGAACCAGTTTTGACTGCAGACAAAACCCGTCAAGTTACCAATCAGCGCCCGGTGCGGGATGAGTGCGCCCTTGGGGTTACCGGTGGTGCCGCTGGTATAGATTAGCACCGCCGGATCTTCGGCCAAGGTGCTCACCGCTTTGAACGATGCGGCTTGGCTGGCCACGGCTTGCGCGTAATCCAGATCGGCCAGCGCTGCGGCCTGCCCCACCCCGATCAAGGTTTGCAAGTCCGGGCAATCCGGGCGGGACTGGCGCAAGGCCTCGATGGTCGATTCGTCACACACGGCCACACGGGTTTGGCTGTCATTGATGCGAAAAGACAAGGCTTCGGGGCCAAACAACATGGACAGTGGCATGGCCACCGCGCCCATTTGCAACACCGCCATGTAGGCCACGGC
>CAMCNQ010000332.1 GCA_945875955.1 Limnohabitans sp. Rim8
GCCATGTTCGTGCGTTGGGTAAGTTTTTTGCTGAAGCTTTTGAGCCGTACAGCTTCCAGCAGGCTCGGATGGCATCTCAATCACGTCTCCAAGCACGTTGACTTTCCAGCCGTGGTAAAGACAACGCAGTCCACCGTCCTCATTTCTGCCAAATTGCAATGATGCACGCCGATGCGGGCAGTAACGATCCATCAATCCAACCTTGCCCTCAGTGTCACGCCAAGCGACCAGGTCCTCCCCAAACAGGCGCACGGGAACCGGGTCGCCATCGGCCTGTGCCACTTCCTCAATGAGCAACGCGGGGATCCAGTGCCGGCGCATGAGCTGACCCATTGGGGCATCGCCCTCTACGCGACATAACAATTGATTTTCTTCGTGACTCATCATGACAGGAGTTCCTCAGGCATTCAGCGGACAATTGATTGCGCTTAAAAGTTGCAATTTAAAGCGATTGCGATTAATATTAGTTGACTAATATTATTGGCTTTTTGTTTTTTTTGTCAAGAAAAATTTATGTACAGTGCGTCCAACCTTAACCCCAGGGGTTCCTCCATCACATCTGACTTCGATCAACAGCCAAATTTTTCCCTTTTGATGGTGACTAAAAAAGAAACGGTCGCTGACGGCATTTTCTTGTTTGAGCTGCGCGATCCAGATGGCGCAGAACTGCCTGCTTTCACCCCCGGGTCACACGTGACGGTAGAAGCTCCGAATGGTTCGAGACGTAACTATTCACTGTGCAGCGACCCCGCTGTAACAAGCCATTACCAGATAGCCGTCAAGCGCGATGGCTCCGGGCGTGGAGGGTCAATCAGCATGGCCGATGATGTCGTTCAGGGGCAATTGCTGTCAGTCAGCGCTCCACGGAATAATTTTGAACTTTCTGAGCGGGCAAAAAGTTTTCTTTTTTGCAGCGGGTGGCATCGGCATTACACCCATCCTGTCGATGATGCGACATCTAAAAAATGCGGGCGTCAGCGCTTTCAAACTCTATTACTTGACACGCGACGCGAAAAGCACCGCTTTCCTCAAGGAACTTGCTGACGAGTTTCCTGGTCAAGTCAAAATACACCATGACAATGGTGAACGGGATCAAGCGATGGACTTGTGGCCTGTATTTGAAAAGCCAGCAAATTCTTACATCTATTGCTGCGGACCGAAGGGTCTGATGGACCTTGTCCAAGACATGTCGGGACACTGGCCATCGGGTAACGTGCACTTTGAAAGTTTCGGCGTAAATGCAAAAGTAAACGCCGAAAACAAGCCATTCAAAGTTCATCTTGCAAAATCAGGCGTAAGGCTTGAAGTAGCTGAGCACGAAACCATTCTGGATGTCCTGCGCACCAACGGGCAGCGGGTGCCCAGTTCCTGCGAAAGCGGTACCTGCGGCTCTTGCAGAACCCGGCTGCTCAAGGGTGAGGCAGAGCATAGAGACATGGTGCTTGTCCCTGAAGAGCATTCAACCCAGATCATGGTCTGCATTTCGCGATCCAAGTCACCAGAACTCACACTCGACTTGTAATTACTTTTGGTTTTATACACCTAACTTCGATGGGCAAAGATGCCCCAAAGTGTCAACAAGTGTTGGATTTACTGAACCATAATCGAGCCTATGACAAGTGAGATCAAAGAAAAGATAAAGCACTGGCGGGACGCGGTTCCCAATGACCGGTTTGCTCACCTTGTTCGGGACGTATCACGCGCCTTCACCCGTTCACTGACCATCAAGCTCGAAAGACATGGCATTCCTTTTGGCCACTGGACTTACCTCAGGGTGCTTTGGGAAGCCGATGGCCTCATCCAGAAAGAGCTGAGTAAACGCGCAGGCGTCATGGAGCCGACAACTTTCATTGCTTTGAAACTCATGGAAAGTCAAGGCTACATCATCCGGAAAAAGTTGCCTCCAAACAAAAAAAATGTTTACATCTACCTCACCGACAAGGGCAGGGAACTCAAAAATGTACTGGTTCCCCTGGCCATTGAAAGTAACAATTCAGGCGCAGAGAATATTTCTGCCGCAAACATACAGATCACCCGTAAAACATTGTTGGCGATACTGGAAAATCTCGCGCGTGAGGAACAGATCCTCACCGAGCCTGCTGAACATTTGACCGAAGTCACATCAACCGTACAGCCCGATGCGTCCGACCCAAAAAACCTGAATGTCAAAAGCAGCAAAGGCCGCGACTCCATCCGGAAAAGGCACTAAAGCCACAGCTCCCACGGCGAAAAAAACGTCTACCAGCACCAGGCTGTGTCGCCCGGCGACACAGCCTGAAGGCCAGTGTCATCCGATAACGGTCTATGCCGCCTTGCCACTTTGAGTAAGCCCCAAGCGCGGACGACCAGGGCAACATCAAATTCACAACCGTTTAGACCAGCGAAACGATCTGCATGCCGTCAATCATGCTGTTGGGTTCCAGGTGCTTGGTGCCCAAGGCTTGCGCCCCCGCAGGGCATACATTGATGGTTTTGCTCGTGCAACTTGCTTGAGGTCTTCTGGTTTCATGCATGGCGGATTCGCAGTGCGCTGAACACACCGGCCAGAGCCGCAAGACTCGCTGCAACCCAAAGCGCCATCACCGGGCCATCGCCCGGATGCGAGCGGTAGAGGGTGAAGATCAACGCCAGCATAACGGCGCCGAGGACCTGACCCGTCGTTCGCGCGGTGCCCAACATGCCGCCCGCAGCGCCTGAGCGGCTGGCAGGCGCTGCCGTCAAGATGGTGTGGTTGTTGGGCGACTGGAAAAGTCCGAACCCGATGCCGCACAGCCCCATGCGCCAAACGATGGACTGCAAGGACGGCACACCGTCCAGCGTGGCCATCAGCACGAGCCCCGTCGTCAGCAATGCCAAGCCCACCGCGCCCAGAAGCCCGCCGGGATAACGTCCAATCAGCACACCCGCCAGCGGAGCCATGAACAGCACTGCAAACGGCCAGGACGACATGACGAGACCGGCCTCGCCCGCGCTGAGCCTCCAGATATCCAACATCAGGAAAGGCAGTGCCACATACACCAGCGTCTGCGAGGCGAAGGTCGCCACTGATGTGCACATCGACAGGCGAAACAGCGGAATACGCAGAAGATCGACGGGAAAAAGCGGCATGGGCAGACGACGCTGGCGGCGCAAGTACACGCCAGCCAAGACCATGCCCGCCAAC
>CAMCNQ010000333.1 GCA_945875955.1 Limnohabitans sp. Rim8
GCACCTTGGTGGCCAATTCATGCAGGGCGAAGTGAATGACTTGGGTTTCATCCACGCCCAATACTTCGGCCAGACGCTTCGCGGTGGCGCGTGTCACGCCTGTCGCGCTGTCCCGTGGGCGGTAGCGGAAGGCGATTTGAGCAGTAGAGGCTGACATTTTTCCGCAGCCGCTTGGATCAGATGATCGATTTGCGCCACCCACTGGCGGTGCTGGCCAACCGCATGCCTTGGCAAGAGATCGAAGCATCCCTTGCCCAGCGTAAGCGTCCAGGCATCCCATATTGAATTGACCAGCGACTAACCAGATGATGTCCATTTACAAACAAAATGGACATTTACATGGGTGCCACAAAGGGCGGGACGAGGCGTCGCCACAGTGATGAGTTCAGGGCAGCGGTGCTGGCGGAATGCCGCCAGTCAGGCAAGTCAATTGCAGGCGTAGCTTTGAAGCATGGGCTCAACGCAAACATGGTTCGCGTCTGGCTGCGTAAATCGGAGCCTCCCCCGGTCTGTAATTCGCTCGTTGAACCTGCGTCATCAGCAGCCTTGGAGTCGGAGTCACAGCAGTTTTTGGCTGTTCGCATGGATGTGGCGCCGATGGCCGAGGACAAGTGCGCCAAGACCTCTGCGGCCATACAACTTGACTTGCGCCGTGGCAATTCGCAGGCAACCGTGACCTGGCCGACCGAACTTGCGCACGAATGCGGCGCCTGGCTACGAGAGTGGCTGCGATGATGCGCATTGACGCGCTGTGGCTGGCAACTACCCCGATAGACATGCGCATGGGAACGGAGCGTTTGTTGGCTCGGGTGGTTCAGGTGTTCGGGGCAGCCCAGGCCCATCACGGCTACCTGTTTGCCAACGCGCGGGGTAACCGCATGAAGCTGCTGTTGCACGATGGCTTTGGCATGTGGTGTGCGGCGCGGCGGCTCAACCAAGGCGGGTTTGAATGGCCGCGAGGTGGCGCGGATATGGCCACCTCCATCACGCTGACAAAGCAGCAATTCGATGCCCTGGTGCTGGGACTTCCGTGGAGTCGGTTGGAGCAAATGCAGTCCATTACGCGGGTGTAAGAGCTGTCATTTAGCGCTGTAGAAAAGGCAATAGGAGGATGTCCTAATCCACATTTGCATGAGGATTTTGCACAATACAAACATGCTCAATGTGCATGAACTCAGCGCCAAAGACTTCATCGGTCTTAGCCCTGCCGCCGCTACTGAACTGGCCGCCCGCGTGTTGGCGCACTTTGGCGAACAGAGCCGGCAAATTCAATCTCAGGCGCAGGCTATCGAGTTCAAGGACGCCAAGATTCAGAGCATCATGTTTGAGCTGCGCCGCCTGAAGGCCTGGCGCTTCGATGCCAAGACCGAGCGCATGAATGCCGAGCAGCGCCAGTTGTTTGAAGAGACACTGGCGGCCGACCAGGCGGACCTTGAGGCACAGCTTGCAGCGTTAAAAGCTGCGTCCAAAGAGGCTGGCGACACCACCGACGCCAACACCCGCCGTCAGCCAAAGCGCCAAGCCCTGCCCGATCATCTCAAGCGGGTGGAGCACCACCATGAGCCAGAGAACACGACGTGTGGTTGTGGCCAGGCCATGGTGCGCATTGGCGAAGACGTGAGCGAGCGCCTGGACATCATTCCGGCACAGTTCTTCGTGCACCGTCACATCCGAGGCAAGTGGGCCTGCAAGTGTTGCCAGACGCTGGTCCAAGAACCGGTGGAGCCACAAATCGTCGACAAGGGCATGCCCACTGCCGGATTGGTGGCGCACACCACCGTGAGCCGCTTCGTTGACCACCTTCCGTACTACCGCCAGGAGCAAATCAACGCCCGCTGCGGCATTCACACACCGCGCTCAACGCTGGCGTCTTGGTCTGGCCAGGCTGGTGCTGCCCTGCTACCCCTGTATGCGGCGCACCGGGAGTTTGTTCTTAGCTGCGCAGTGGTTCATGCCGACGAGACGCCGGTGTCCTTGCTCGATCCCGGGGCCGGCAAGACCAAACGGGCCTACATTTGGGCCTATGCCAGAAGTGGTCTTGATATCTCACCGGGCGTAATCTACGAGTTCTGCGTGGGCCGAGGATCAAAGTATCCGCTCGAATTCCTCAAGGGCTGGTCGGGCACGCTCGTGTGTGATGGCTATGGCGGCTACGACAAGGTTATGGAGAAAGAGCGCCGTATTGGCGCGGGTTGCTTTGCCCACGCACGCCGCAAGTTTGATGAACTGATCAAGGACAAACTGAGCCCGGTGGGCACGCAGGCCATACAGCGCATCGCTGCGCTGTACAAGATCGAGAGCGAAATCAAAAGCCTCTCGGTGCAAGACCGGCACGCAGCCAGGCAGTCCAGCTCAAAGCAACTCTGCAAAGATCTACACGAGTGGCTGGAACTGGAGCGCCAACGCGTGCCCGAGGGCAGCGCAACAGCCAAAGCAATTGCCTACAGCCTGAACCGCTGGGTTGCGCTGACGGCCTACCTCGATAACGGTGCCGTGCAGATCGACAACAACCATATCGAAAATCTCGTGCGCCCGTGGGCGATGGGCAGGAAAGCCTGGCTCTTCGCCGGCAGTGAACTGGCCGGCCAACGTGCTGCCGTCGTTATGAGCCTACTGCAGTCCGCAAAGCTGCATGGGCATGATCCGTGGGCTTATCTCAAGGATGTCCTGACGAGACTGCCATCACACATGAACAGTCGCATTGAGGAGCTGTTGCCACACCGCTGGCAACCGCAATCCTGAATCGTCGGCACGGTCAAGGTGCCGTGCCTGGCCGCTTACGCTGCAGGTGCTGGAGATCGGCCGCGAATGCCTGGAGCGCGGGGTTCATCTGCATGTCGCCAAAAACGGGATCGTCTTTGATGACTCGATGCAATCAAAGATCGTCGCCACGGTGCTCGGCCTGGTGGCCGAGATCGAACGCGACTTCATTTCGTCCAGGACAAAAGAGGCGCTGGCCAAGCGCAAGGCCGACGGGATGGTGTTGGGCCGGCCCGTCGGGCCGGCAAAGAGACTCAGACTGGACGCACACGCCGAAAAGATCGACACCTACTTGGCCAAGAGCATCGACAAACGCGCGATTGCCAAGCTGCTGGACGTGGCGCCGAATACGCTTTATGCCTGGTTAAAAGCTCGACGATCGACGCGATAACGTCGAAGTGA
>CAMCNQ010000334.1 GCA_945875955.1 Limnohabitans sp. Rim8
CAGCAGGAGCGGTCTCTGACCGCGATGGCGAAACACATCGGCGCATTGATCGCGGTCACAGACCGCTCCCACCAAAAACCGCAGTTCACTTCAGTCTTTTCGGACAGGCCAAGCAAAAAAAGGCGCCTGCTTGTTCAAAAACCGCCCCACAGCTTCGCGGTGCTCGGCGGTGCCTGCGGCCAGGGACTGGGCCTGCGCTTCGGCGCTCAGCATGTCTGGCAGGCCACCACCCAAGGCGTTGTTCAAGCTGCGCTTGATCAAAGCCACGGCAGCAGGCGAGGCGCCCACAAAGCTGCGGGCCATGGCCTGCGCACGGGGCAGCAGCTGGTCCGGCTCGTGCAGCTCCATCGCGATGCCCAGACGCACGGCCTCATGCGCGTCGATGTCGCGTGCCGAGAGCATGATTTCTTTGGCGCGCTGCACGCCCACCACACGGGGCAAGGTGTAGAGCGCACCCACGTCGGGCACCAGGCCGACCTTGAGGAAGGACATGTTGAACCAGGCGCGCGGCGTGACCAGCACGAAGTCGGCCGACAGCGCCAAACTGAAGCCCGCCCCGGCGGCCGCACCATCGACCGCGGCAATCACCGGACGGTCTAGCGTCAGCAGCAACTGCACCCACTCGTGCAGGGTCTGCATGCGGCCGAGCCAGCCGCCGTTGTCCAGATTGGCCACGGCGATGTTTTTCAGGTCACCGCCCGAGCAGAAATGCCCGCCCGCGCCCGTGAGGATCACGGCGCGGATGGACTTGTCTTGCTGGATGTGTTGCAAGGCCACGGCCAGCTCGTCGCGCATGGCAGGCTCGAGCGCGTTGCGTTTGCTGGGGCTGTCAAAGGTGATGGTGGCAACCTGGTCGGTCACATCGAACTGCAGCAAAGAGGGCGTGCTTTGGGAGGGGATGATCATGAGAGGCTTCCTGAATAATCCCGGCCACCGGCCAGGGAACTGCCACCGTCGACCGCCAGGATGGCGCCGGTGACGAATGCGGCGTGCTGCGACGCCAAAAACAGCGCCATGTCGGCGATTTCTTCCACCCGGCCCATGCGCTGCAAGGGCACGGACTGCGTCATGCGTTGCAGCGCTTCGGGCGTGGGCGCCAAGCGGCGGATGCCTTCGGTGTCAGCGATCGGGCCGGGCACGATGGAATTGACGCGCACGCCTTCGGGGCCCCACTCCATGGCCAGCACGCGGGTGAGCATGTCCACGCCCGCCTTGGCGGCGCACACATGGGCCTGGAGCTTGGTGGGGTTGAAGGCCTGCGGCGCCGAGATGTTGATCACGCAGGCACCCGGACGGCGCAGGTGTTCAAAGCCCGCACGCAGCACATGGAAAGTGCCGTTCAGGTCAATGTCCACCACCGTCTTGAAGCCCTTGGCCGACATGCCCAAAGCGGGTGCCAAAAAGTTGCCCGCCGCACCAGAAATCAACACATCAAACGGGCCGATGGCGTCGCGCGCTTGCTGCAGCACGGCGGCAATGCCTTCAGCGTCGCGCACGTCGGCGCTGTAGCCTTCGATTTGCGTGCCGTGTTGGCGCAACTGATCCACCGCTTGGGCCACGCGCTCGGCATTGCGGCTGGCAATCGCCACACGGGCCCCGGCCTGCGCAAACGCGGTGGCGATGCCCAAGTTGATGCCGCTGCTGCCACCGGCGACAAACACCGACTGGCCTTTGAAACTCAAGGGGATGCGCATGGGTTCTCCTGTTGATTTGGCTTTGTGAAGTTTTCCGTTGAAAGCCTGCGGTTTGTATTTTGTAGGTCGGTGCCTTCAGGTCCGACATCTTCGGTGCGCCACCGCCTCATGAATAAGTCGTTTCGCGAAAAGATGGCTGTCGGACCATAAAGGCCCGACCTACGAGGAAAAACTGACATTCGCAACGTCCTGTTGAACATCATGACGCTTGATTCATCGCATGGATTGCGGCCAGGCGCGCGCGTTCTTGCTCTTGCAACTGTCGCCAGAGGATCTTGCCGGTGCCCGACTTGGGCAGGCTGTCCATGAAGCGCACGGTGCGCGGGGTTTTGTAGGCGGCCATGTGCTCGCGGCTCCAGTCGATGACCGCTTGCTCGGTGACTTGACCTTTAAAAGCGGGCTTGAGCACCAAGAGCGCCATCACGTTTTCGCCGCGCTTGTCGTCGGGCACCGCGATCACGCAGGCCTCGTGCACGGCTGGGTGTTCGTACAGGGTGTTTTCCACCTCGGCGGGCCAGACCTTGAAGCCCGAGACGTTGACCATGCGCTTGAGGCGGTCGCGCATGAAGAAGTAACCCTCTTCGTCGACACTGGCCAAGTCGCCCGTGCGGAAGAAAGTTTGGCCGTCCAACTCAAAAAAGGAGGCCTGGTTGGCCTGATCGTTTTGCCAATAGCCGCGCATCAGTTGCGCGCCACGGGTCACCAGTTCACCCACCTCGCCCACCGGCAACTCGCGCAGGGTTTCCGGGTCGACGATGCGCGTGTCCACGCCAGGGGTGATGACGCCCAGGCACTGGCGCTTGCCGCGTGCCGGTGGATTGCACATCAAAAATGAGGCGGTCTCGGTCATGCCGTAGGCCTCGTTGTAGGTGATGCCAAAACGCGTTTGCAGCAAATTGGCCACCGTCTCCGGCATGGCTGCGCCGCCACCCGCCAAGGTTGACAAGCTGCTCAGGTCTCGCTGCGCTGCCGCCGGGCTGGCAAAGAAGTCTATCAGCATGGCGGGCGGTGCCGACCAGGTCGTGACGCGGTGCTGCTCGATCAGGCGCGCCGCTGCCGCAGCGTGCCAGCGCGGCAGCATGACCACGGTGGCCCCCAGAGTGATCGGCACGTTCAGCCCGCCCTGCATGCCCAGCATATGAAACAGCGGCGCCACGGCCAAAAAAACCGAGTCCATGTGCAGCCCGCGCCAGACCTGCGAGGCCATGTTGGACGCCAGCACCGTGGCGTGGGTGTGCATGCAGCCCTTGGGGTGGCCGGTGGTGCCCGAGGTGTAGGGCAGCACACACAGATCGTCGCTGAATGGGTGCTCTGCAGGTGCGGGCAAGGCCTGTGCGATGGCGTCTTCGAGCCCGTGCAGGCCCGGGGCCTCGGGCCACTGGCGCGGCGCCAACACCACGTCGGGCACTTCGTCGCTGGCTGGCTGCGCGGGCAGGCCTTCTGAATACGCATGCACCAACACGGATTG
>CAMCNQ010000335.1 GCA_945875955.1 Limnohabitans sp. Rim8
AGCGTGGGGGCCTTTCAAACAAGCGTGGGGGCACTTAATCAGCCCGGTAGTTAGGCGCTTCTTTGGTGATCTGCACGTCGTGCACATGGCTTTCGCGTATGCCGGCGGAGGTGATCTCGACGAACTCCACGGTATTTTGCATGGCCTCAATGGTGGCGCAGCCGCAGTAGCCCATGCTGGCGCGCACGCCGCCGGCCATCTGGTAGACGATGGACACCATGGAGCCCTTGTAGGGCACCCGGCCTTCGATACCTTCCGGCACCAGCTTGTCGGCGTTCGGGTTGCCGGTGCTGGATTCCTGAAAGTAGCGGTCAGCACTGCCCTGCTGCATGGCGCCGATGCTGCCCATGCCACGGTAGCTTTTGTAACTACGGCCCTGAAAAAGTATGACCTCGCCAGGTGCCTCTTCGGTCCCGGCAAACATGCCGCCCATCATCACCGTGCCAGCGCCTGCGGCAATCGCCTTGGCAATGTCGCCGCTGTAGCGGATGCCGCCGTCCGCAATCAGCGGCACGCCCGTGCCTTTGAGTGCCAGGGCCACGCTGTCCACCGCCATGATTTGCGGCACGCCCACGCCGGCCACGATGCGGGTGGTGCAGATGGACCCGGGTCCGATGCCGACTTTGACGGCGTCGGCGCCCGCTTCTACAAGCGCCAAAGCCGCAGCGCCGGTGGCGATGTTGCCGCCAATGACTTCGATGTGGGGGTAGTTTTGCTTGACCCAGCGCACGCGCTCCAGCACGCCTTTGCTGTGGCCGTGCGCGGTGTCGACGACGATGGCGTCCACCCCAGCGCGCGACAAGGCTTCAACCCGCTCTTCGGTGCCCTCGCCCACGCCCACGGCCGCACCCACGCGCAATTTACCGAAGGCGTCACGGGCGGCGTTGGGGAAATTGAGCTGTTTGGTGATGTCTTTGACCGTGATCAGGCCCTTGAGTTCAAAGGCCTCGTTGATGACCAGCAGGCGCTCCAATTTGTGTTTGTTCAGCAGGTGTTTGGCTTGCTCCGGCGTGGTGCCCTCGGGCACGGTGATCAGGCGCTCACGCGGCGTCATGATCTCGCTGACCTTTTGGTCGTAGCGGGTTTCAAAGCGCAGGTCGCGGCCGGTGACGATGCCCACCACCTGCAGGCCGTCGCAAACGGGAAAACCTGAAACACCCAATTCCTCGGACAGGGCCATGACTTGGCGCACGGTGGTGTCGGGGGTGATGACCACCGGGTCGCGCAACACACCCGATTCGTAGCGTTTGACCTTGGCCACTTGGGCGGCCTGTTCCTGCGGTGTGAGGTTTTTGTGCACGATGCCGATACCGCCTTCTTGGGCGATGGCAATCGCCAGACGCGCCTCGGTCACGGTGTCCATGGCAGCGGACACCAGGGGGAGATTGAGGCGGATGTTGCGGGTAAATTGCGTCGCAAGCGACGTGTCCTTGGGCAGGACTTGGGAGTAAGCGGGGACGAGGAGAACGTCGTCAAAAGTCAGGGCTTTACCGAGTAGGCGCATAAGCGAGGGCTCCAAAAAATGGATTGTACCCGCGTCAGCCAAGGGATTTCCCTGTGTCAAAAGCCCAAAATTCGGCAAATCAGGGCCCTGCTGTGGTCACGCATTTTGGTAGTGCAGGACTTTGAGGGATTTTTCAGGATCGATGTCTTCAAAAGCGCTGGGGTTGGGCAGGCGCTCGACAAAACGCAAGGCCGGTGCCGATTCGGCCACCTGGCTGTGCAAAAAGCCGGTGTCCAACTCGGGCGCGTTCAAACACAGCAACACATGGCCTTGCGGCTCCAAAAGGTCGGGCAAACGCCGAATCAGCTTGATGTAGTCCTTGGTCGCGATGAAGCTGCCCTTTTGGTAGCTCGGTGGATCGACCACGATCACGCCATAGGGCCCCATCTTGCCGATCTTGCCCCAGGTTTTGAAAACATCGTGGCCCAAAAAACGCGCCTTGGGCGGCAGGCCGTTCAAGCGGTGGTTTTGCTGTCCCAGCGCCAGTGCGGCCTGGCTCATGTCCACATTCACCACTTGGGCGGCACCGCCTTGCAAAGCCACCACAGAAAAAGCGCAGGTGTAGGCGAACAAATTGAGCACGTTTTCATGCAGGGCATGCTGCTTCAACCAGGCCCGCCCATGGGCCATGTCCAGAAAAAGCCCGTGGTTTTGGCCGCGCATCACATGCACCAGGTACTGGCTGCCTTGCTCGCTCACCACATGGGGCTCGGGCACGCTGCCCGCCATGAGGCGGGTCTCGGTTTGCCCGGCATGGCGGCATTGAAACACCCAGTTCAGCACTTCACCCGGAGCCAAGCTTTGCCAGCGGGCTTGCAAGGCACTTTGGCACAGGGCCAGCTCCTCGTCGCTCACCGGCTTGAAACTGGTCAACAACCAAACGGGCGAAAACCAGTCCAAGGTCCAATGTGCGCTATCGGGGTGCAGCCCCCCTCGGCCGTGAAAAACCCGGTGCGCGTCGTCGCTGTTGCGCATCTGGGCGATGGCGTTCAAGAGGGCCTGCACAATGCCTTTCAGTACCCGGCCGCCGAGCCGCTTTTGCGATTGGCAAACAGACCGGTGCGGCCCTTGCCTTGGCGTTTGAAGCGTTGACGCCGGGCCACCTTGGGGTCAACCACCAAAGGCCTGTACAACTCAATGCGGTCGCCGTTTTGAACCACATGCGCCCACGGGACTTTGCGGCCCCAAATGCCTGGGGTTTGAAAAGCCAGCGCGGTCAACGGGGCTGGTTCAGTCTGGCCATCTGCCAAGGCTTGTGGTGGATTGTGGGCGATGGCCTGCGCCAACACGGTGGCCACGGTGCTGCCCTCGGGCACGTCCATGTCAAGCACTTGCACCTGCCTGGGCCTGGAGCTCCAGCAAAGGCTGACACGAATCGGGGCATCAGCCATAAACGTCCTCGGCGCGTTTCACAAACGCGTCCACCATGCTGGCGGCAATTTTGTCGAACACCGGTCCGACAACCATCGCCAAGGTTTTGCTGGAAAAGCCGTACGCCAATTCGAGCTCCACTTTGCAGGCCCTTTGGCTGCCGTCGCCCACAGGGTGAAAGCGCCACGTGCCGGCCAAGTTGGAAAAGGGCCCGCTCACCAAACTCATGCCCACCGAGCGGCCTTCTTCGTGCTTGTTGCGGGTGGTGAAGGTTTGCTGGATACC
>CAMCNQ010000336.1 GCA_945875955.1 Limnohabitans sp. Rim8
GCGCCTTCAAGGGCTTTGCCGGTGTGCTGGGTTCTTCGGTGGGGATTTCAAAGGCTTTTTGGGTCAAGCGGCTGGCGCGTTGGGTGGGGGCAGGTGGCAGTGGCATGAGCGAAGGCCTCTTGAAAGTGAATTAAGTGGGGCGCAGAAAAATAAAAAGCCGCCTGGAGGCCAAGGCGGCTTAGGGTGCGTGGGACTGAAGGGCTGATTTTCACCGGCATGAGCCCATTATGCATGAGCTAAAAGACAGGTCTGGGCCAAGCCCTCAAGCCACTGTGGCTGCTTTTTTCAGGTCTTTCACGGCTTTGAGCACTTCTTCCACGTGGCCAGGAACTTTCAGGCCGCGCCACTCTTGTTTAAGGGTGCCATCAGCCCCAACCAAGAAGGTGCTGCGCTCAATGCCTTTGACTTTTTTGCCGTACATGATTTTGTTTTTTACTACGCCAAACATGTGGCACATTTTTTCTTCAGTGTCGGCGATCAACTCAAATGGCAATTCCAATTTGGCTTTGAAATCGTCGTGCGATTTCATGTTGTCGCGTGATACACCCAGGACCAAGGCACCCGCTTTGACAAAATCTTTGAATTTATCGCGAAATTGCATGGCCTCGGTGGTGCAGCCGGGGGTATTGTCTTTGGGGTAAAAGAACAAAACCACGGGTTGACCGAGGTGAGAGATGTTGGAAACTTTCAAGCCGCTGGTCGCGTTCGCTTCAAATTCGGGGAGGGGTTTGTTAAGAACGATCGCCATAAAACTTTGATCTCGCTTGACAGGTTGAGCGCTTGATGGCAAAACTTGACATCAGTCACACTGAAGGCCGGAGCCTTGGCAACCGCTTATTTTACTCTAATGTGGTTATCAGATCGGGCCGCCGATTCTGCGTGTCAATTTGGTAAAAAAGCATTCTTCAGGGGTTCAATATCAACGCGGCCATCACTTTACGGCCTTCACTGGCCAAAATGTTGTATGTGCGGCAGGCCGCTGCGGTGTCCATGCTTTCAAGGCCAATGCCACGCGCCATCAAACCTTGCAAAAATGCCGCAGGCGGAAAACGCAGGCGAGGGCCGGTGCCAAACAAAACCAATTCGGCGCCACTGCCGACCAAGGCATCGAAGTCTGCGCCCGTCAAGTCTTCAAAACGCGTCACCGACCAGGGTTGGGGAATCGCCCCGGGCAAACTGCTGACCAAAAGCGAGTGGGTAAATGCTTGCCCATTGACCTCGATCCAGCCTTCGCCATAGGCGTTGATGGTGAGGTTGTTGGACTTGTCGGGTTGGAGTTTCATGGCGTGTGGGCGTTGACTGGGCTGGGTTCAGACCCGGAATAGGTAACTTGGCTTTGGCTAAGGGACGAAACGGCCCCGAAATGTGGTCAAATTATAGGTTTTCCCCTCTCGCCAACGCCTACGGAGGCCATTTGAAGCCCATTCAAAAATCTGCCAAGCTTGCCAACGTTTGCTATGACATCCGTGGACCCATCATGGACCGCGCCCGCCAGATGGAAGAAGATGGTCAAAAGATCATCAAATTGAACATCGGCAATTTGGCGGTTTTCGGCTTCGATGCGCCTGAAGAAATTCAGCAAGACATGATTCGCAACCTGCCCAACTCGGCCGGTTACTCTGACAGCAAGGGTATTTTTGCGGCACGCAAAGCCGTCATGCACGAGACCCAAAAGCAAGGCATTTTGGGTGTGGGGCTGGACGATATTTATTTGGGCAATGGGGCCAGTGAATTGATCGTCATGGCCACCAATGGCCTGCTTGACAATGGGGACGAGTTGCTCTTGCCCTCGCCCGATTACCCGCTTTGGACCGCCGCTGCCAGTTTGTCCGGTGGCACACCTGTGCATTACCTTTGTGACGAGGCCAACGGATGGATGCCTGACCTGGCCGACATCCGGGCCAAGGTCAGCCCCAAGACCAAGGGAATTGTGGTGATCAACCCCAACAACCCGACCGGTGCGATGTATTCGGACGATCTCCTCAAGGGCATCGTGGCCTTGGCGCGCGAACATGGCTTGGTGATTTTTGCCGACGAGGTGTACGACAAAGTTCTGTATGACGGTGTCAAACACACGCCCTTGGCCAGCCTGTCACAAGACGTGCTGACCCTGACCTTCAACTCTTTGTCCAAAAGTTACCGCTCTTGTGGCTACCGTGCTGGTTGGATGGTCATCTCGGGCGATAAAAAGAACGCCCGCGATTACATCGAGGGCTTGAACATGCTTTCCAACATGCGTTTGTGTGCCAATGTGCCCGGCCAATGGGCAATCCAAACCGCTTTGGGCGGACACCAAAGCATCAATGAGTTGGTGGGCGAGGGCGGGCGACTGCGCAAACAGCGGGATTTGGCCCACCAGTTGATCACCGCCATTCCAGGCGTCAGTTGCGTCAAGCCGCAAGCTGCCCTGTACATGTTTCCCAAACTGGATCCCAAAATTTACCCGGTCAAAGACGATCAGGACTTTTTCTTGCAATTGCTCGAAGAAACCAAAGTCATGTTGGTCCAAGGCACGGGTTTCAACTGGCCCAATGCCGATCATTTCCGAATCGTTTTTTTGCCCCATGAAGACGATTTGCGCGAAGCCATTGCCCGTGTAGCGCGCTTTTTGCAGGGTGCTCGCAAGCGTTTTGGGACAGAAGCCTTGCTGGCCTGAATTTCATCACCATCGCCCGAATTTTTTTGGGCGCAAAGTCGCAAAGTTGTAAACATGAAACCGATCAAAGTGGGCCTGCTGGGCATTGGCACTGTAGGCAGTGGCACTTTCAATGTGCTCCAGCGCAACCAGGGCGAGATTGAAAGACGCGCCGGTCGCGGCATTGAAATCAGCATGGTGGCCGACCTGAACGTGGTCCGTGCCAAATCACTGGTGGGCGAGCAGGTTCAGGTGGTGGCGGATGCCAGGGAGGTGATTGCCAACCCAGAGATCGATATTGTCATTGAGCTCATTGGTGGCTATGGCATTGCCAAGTCCTTGGTGCTCGAAGCCATTGCCGCTGGCAAACATGTGGTCACGGCCAACAAGGCGCTGCTTGCGGTGCACGGCACGGAAATATTCGCCGCAGCCCAGGCCAAGGGCGTCATGGTGGCTTTTGAAGCGGCGGTCGCAGGCGGGATACCCATCATCAAAGCCTTGCGCGAGGGCTTGAC
>CAMCNQ010000337.1 GCA_945875955.1 Limnohabitans sp. Rim8
GGCGCAGGGGCGAACCACTTGCGGCTTGTTTGACAGGCCGTTTGTTTCTTGGCGCAACGATGTGGCGTTGTTCATGGGGCCGCGACAGACCGGCTACTCAGCGCTGGACGTGGACGACTTGACGGCCGTTGAAATCCGCTCGCACCGAGCGATGGCCATGCATCTTGACTATTACAAGGCGCATGCACCGGGCTTCGAAAATGCTTTTTTGATGATGTCGGCACCGCAAATTGGCGTGCGTCATTCACGTCGGCTCAAGGGGGTGGAAGCGGTGTTGCGCAGCCAGTGGCCCGATGGCGTAGCGCTGCCCACAGAAGTGGGTGTGACACCCGCCGTCTCACCCAAATTTCCGAACATTTCCATTCCCTATGGCGCGCTGGTGCCCATACGGCTCGACGGCCTGCTGGCGTGTGGGCGTCATGTCTCGTGCGATCGCAATTCGCACGGCTTCATGCGCGAGATTCCGCAGTGCTGGATCACCGGTCAGGCTGCTGGTGTGGCCGCAGCGCTGGCGGTGGCCAACCAAGTTCAACCCAGGAACGTGGATATTCACCAGTTGCAGCAAGCCTTGCTGGCACAAGGCGTGTTTTTGCGTCCCCAAATCCCTGTCGCGCAGACCTCGAATGTCTGCTTGACTGAAGCCAGCGCCTGAACGCGCATGTCCATGAACGCCTTGGCCAACGCCCCCCCATCTGTGCGTGCTGGCACGGGTGCCGATACGGTGAGCGCGCTGGACCGCGGCTTGCAAGTGCTGGCCTGCTTTCGCGACGGTCAGCGCAGCCTGGGCAGCACCGATCTGGCGCGCCTGACTGGCATTCCACGCCCCACCGTGACGCGATTGGCGGCAACGCTGGCCCAGCACGGCTGGCTGAGCCAAGACCCTGAGACGGAACGGTTTTCTTTGGGCGCAGGCGCACTGGTTCTGGCCCGCGCCTTTTTGTCAGGTTACGACGCCCGCGCAAGCGCACGGGGTCCCATGCAGGTGTTGGCAGACAGCACCGGCGGCTCGGTTTACCTGGCTGTGCGCGATGGCATGGAGATGGTGCTGATTGAGGCCTGTCGTGCGCGTTCGCGCATGTTCACTGCGCGGCTAGGCGTTGGCTCGCGCGTACCGTTGGCCAATTCCGCCCTTGGACGCGCCTACCTCGGTGCCCTGGGCGCGGCCACACGCGAGCCCCTGATCGAATCGCTGCGCCTGACGCGGGGCAACGAATGGCCGGCCCTCGAAGGCGCGTTGACGCAGTCGCTGGCAGACTGGGCCAACACCGGGGTTTGCCTCAGTCTGGGTCAATTCCACAGCGAAATCAACTCGGCCGCGATCGCAGTGCGCGGACCGGACGGTGAATTGTTGGTCCTCAATTGCGGCGGCCCAGCGCATGCCTTTGACGAAACACGCCTGCGTCAACTGATCACCCCAGCATTGCAACAACTGGCACGCACACTGGCCAACGTGACTGGCGGACAGGCCATGATTCCCGGAGACACCGAATGAAACTCACAGACGAAGAAAAGGCCATGCGCGACGGCCGCGACGGCCGCGCCGTGGCAAGGGCCATGGATTTGCTCATCCGCTACGGCAATGCGCTGGATGCCGAGTCGTTGGTGGAAACGCGCAACGTTTGCGGCACCGTGACCGCCACAACGCCATTTCTGCGCGACTTTGCGATGGCCAAGGGGGGCGATGACGCTGTTTACAGTGAATTCAACCTTGACTCGCAGGAGGTGGTGCCCGTGCCCCGTGTCAAGGCCTTCAGCTCGCATCTGCAACTGGGCTTCGATCCCCATCACCCCGAACTGATGGGCGTGGACGAACAGGTGGTGGCGTTTTACCGCCGCAGCGAAGCCATGGCGGCACGCATGGGCGTTCAGCTCATGAACACCTGCACGCCCTACCAGGTCGGCAACGTGCCCACACGGGGCGAACACTGCGCTTGGATGGAGTCCTCGGCCGTGGTCTATTGCAACTCGGTTCTGGGTGCAAGGACCAACACCGAAGGGCGTGAAAGCGCCAACGCGGCGATGGTCACGGGCCGTATCCCAAAATGGGGCTTGCATCTGGACCAAGGCCGTCTTGGCGAGTTGGGCGTCGAACTGGACATGCCAGTCGAATCGGTGGAAGAATGGGGCCTGCTTGGTTACTGGATGGGCGAATGGGTGCAAAACCGAGTGGCCGTGGTTTCCGGAGTGGGTCAGGTACCTAATTTGCCTAAGCTCAAGCACATGGGCGCGGCGGCCTCGTCTTCTGGCGGCGTCGAGTTGTACCACCTGGTCGGCGTGACACCCGAGGCCAACACCGCTGAACAGGCATTTGGTGGGCGCAAACCGGTTGAAGTCCGGCGGTATGGCCCGGCCGAGCGTGCCGCGACACATGCACGCATCAACGAGATGGGGCGCGACACCCAGGTGGATTACGTCATGCTGGGCTGTCCCCACTACACCATCGAACAAATCTGGGAAGCAGCTTGCCTGCTTGAAGGCCGCAAAGTACATGAAAACTGCGCGCTCTGGATCTTTACGCCGCACGCCATCAAGTCGCTTGCCGACCGCAATGGCTACACCGACACCATTGAAAAAGCAGGCGGCCTGATCCTGACCGACAGCTGCTCGGCCATGAGCCGTGCAGTGCCCAAGGGCACGCGGGTGGTGGCCATGGATTCAGTCAAGCAGGCCCATTACCTGCCTGCCATTCTGGGCGTGCAGGCCTGGTTCGGCAGCACCGCTCAATGCATAGAGGCCGCATGCACCGGTCGCTGGAGAAACGCATGAGCGAAACCATCATCATCAAGGGCCGTTGCGTGGTGCCCGGCGTGGCCGAAGGCGAGGCACTGGTCTCGCGTGAGCGCATCTCGGGTTGGGGGGGTGTAGACCCGCGCACCGGCACCATCGTCGAAACCCGCCATGAATTGCGCGGTCAATCCTTTGCCGGCAAGGTGCTGGTATTCCCCGGGGCCAAGGGCTCGTCGGGTTGGTCCGCACAGTTCCACACCGCTCGCGTGATGGGCACTGCACCGGCCGCCTGGCTGTTCAACGAGATGTGCACCAAGGTGGCCCTGGGCACCGTGGTCAGCCATTCACCGGCCATGACCAACTTCGACCGCGACCCGCTGGACGTGATCCAGACGGGCGACTGGGTGCGT
>CAMCNQ010000338.1 GCA_945875955.1 Limnohabitans sp. Rim8
CCAGGCCTCTGGCGTTGTTGCTCGCACCCCCCGGACAGGCAGTCCGGGGGATACTCGCGCCTTGCCAGAGACCTGCTTCGTCAGCCCCTCGGCCGTGCCCAACTGCCGGATGAAGGTTGAAACAAGGCACAAAAAGCCAGCCCCCAAAATCTCCGAACACCTGCACCAGGTGAAAGACATGGGGGGCTGGCAGACTTGCATTCAGGCCAAGGGCCTGAAAGACCTTGGGGGTCTTATTTTTTCAGGCATTCCGACATGAAGGCCTTGCGTTCATCGCCTTTTTTGCCGGCCGCTTCGGCGTTGCAGGTCTTCATTTTGCTTTGCTGGGCCTCCGGTTTTTTGGCGCTCAGGCATTCTTTCATGAAGGCTTTGCGCTCATCGCCTTTCTTGCCTTCGGCCGACTTGTTGCACATGGCCATTTTGTTTTGCTGGGGTGTTTTTTCCGCCGCATCGGGCGCCGCCTTGTCTGCGCTTGCAGCCGCTGGTGCTGCAGCCGGTGGCGGGGCTTTGGCTGGGGCTGCGGCTGGCGCCGCAGCTTGGGCAGCAGCAGGCGTTGCAAAGAATGCTTGCCCTGCAAGCATCAGAAAAACAAGCGAGGTGGTGGTCATGAATTGCCGCATATAAAACTCCCAAAAATGATTAAAAAACCAAAACACACCGCACGCAAATGCAGTGCCATCTTTCAACGCCTCACAGCCCCGCCAAGATGACATGAAGGCCGATGCCATGTTGTTCAGCGCCCCAAAGACCATGCTTGAGTTTCCCTGAAACACAGGCGCCAAGACCAAGGCCCGTAAAATCGTCCACTATGCTTTTTGCCAAACAACAATTGCTCACGGCCTTGGCCGCCGAGCTCGAAAAACTCCAACCCGGCGCGGGTGTGCGTGCGGCCTTTGAATCGCCCAAGGTGGCCGCCCATGGCGATCTGGCCTGCACGGCCGCCATGCAGCTGGCCAAAGCCCTCAAACAAAACCCCAAACAGTTGTCTGAGACTTTGCGCAGCGCCTTGCTCAGCAACCCGGCTTTTGAACACTGGGTTGAGGCCATCGATATCGCCGGACCGGGTTTCATCAACATCCGCCTCAAAGATCTGGCCAAACAAGCCGTGGTGCACGAAGTGCTGCAAGCCGCAGACCAGTTTGGTGTGCAAGAGGCCCAGCCCAACAAGGTCTTGGTGGAGTTTGTCTCGGCCAACCCGACCGGCCCCTTGCATGTGGGCCATGGCCGCCAAGCGGCCTTGGGCGACGCGATTTGCAACTTGCTCGCCACCCAGGGCCAGCAGGTGTACCGCGAGTTTTATTACAACGACGCCGGCGTGCAAATTGGCACCCTGGCCAGTTCCACCCAGTTGCGTGCACTGGGCTTCAAACCCGGCGATGTGCAGTGGCCCAGTGGCGAAAAAGCCGCCGCCTACAACGGCGACTACATCCAAGACATTGCCAACGACTTTTTGGCCAAGCAAACCGTGCGCGCAGACGACCGCGAATTCACCGCCAGCGGTGACGTCAATGACCTGGACGGCATGCGCCAATTTGCCGTGGCCTACCTGCGCCACGAGCAAGACTTGGACCTGAAGGCGTTTGAGGTCCAATTTGACAATTACTACCTGGAGTCCAGCCTGTACACCAGTGGCAAGGTCGATGCGGCCGTGCAAAAACTGCGCGACGCAGGCAAGACCTACGAACAAGATGGCGCGCTCTGGCTCAAGTCCACCGATTACGGCGATGACAAAGACCGGGTGATGCGCAAAAGCGATGGCAGCTACACCTACTTTGTGCCCGATGTGGCCTACCACATAGCCAAATGGGAGCGCGGCTTCACGCGCGTGGTGAACATCCAGGGCACGGACCACCACGGCACCATTGCGCGTGTGCGCGCAGGTTTGCAGGCCGCAGGCGTGGGCATTCCCGAGGGCTACCCCGACTACGTGCTGCACACCATGGTGCGCGTGGTGCGTGGCGGTCAAGAGGTCAAGATTTCCAAACGCGCTGGCAGTTACGTCACGCTGCGCGACCTGATCGAGTGGACCAGCAAAGACGCGGTGCGTTTCTTTTTGCTCTCGCGCAAGCCCGACACCGAATACATCTTCGACATCGACTTGGCCCTGGCGCAAAACAACGACAACCCGGTCTATTACGTGCAGTACGCACATGCCCGCATTTGCTCGGTGCTGGCCGCTTGGGGCGGCGATCAAACCTCGCTGACACAGGCCGATTTGTCTCCCCTGCAAAGCCCCCAAGCCCATGCCCTGATGCTGGCCTTGGCCAAGTACCCAGAAATGCTGACCTCGGCGGCCCGAGATTTTGCCCCCCACGATGTGAGTTTTTATTTGCGCGATCTGGCTTCGCAGTACCACAGCTACTACGACGCCGAGCGGATTTTGGTCGACGACATCGCGCTCAAAACAGCCCGTTTGGCCTTGGTCGCGGCCACCGCCCAGGTGCTCAAAAACGGCTTGAAAGTTCTGGGTGTTTCAGCGCCCAGCAAAATGTGAAGAGGAACTGCAGCATGAAACTTCATCCCCAGCACGGCGGCACGTTTTTGGGCCTGGTCATTGGCCTGGTTGTGGGTTTGGGTGTGGCCTTGGCCGTGGCGGTGTATGTGACCAAGGTGCCCACCCCCTTCTCCAACAAAAACCAACCCCGCACCACCGACCAAGATGCGCAGGAGACCGAGAAAAACAAAACCTGGAACCCGAACAAAGTCTTACAAACCAAACCGCCTGCCGACGTGCCCGTGGCAGCACCAACTGCAGTCACCCCAGCTGCGCCAACGGGGCAGGCCGAGACCAGCACCGCCAGTCAGCCCAAGGCCGAACCAGCCAAGGGCGATTTGCAGCCCGCCGTCACCGCCGACCCGCTGGGCGACTTGGCCAAAACCAAAGCAGGACTGACCACCCCCGCGCCGCGCCCAGACGCGGCCGACCCCTTTGATTATGTGATCCAGGTGGGTGCATTTCGCACCAGCGCCGATGCCGACGCCCAAAAAGCCAAACTGGCCTTATTGGGCCTGGATGCCAAGGTTTCTGAGCGCGATCAAGCCGGCCGCACGGTGTTCCGTGTACGCTTGGGCCCGTTTGCAGACAAAGTGGCCGCTGAACGCATTCGCACCCGCTTATAAGGCAGCGGCATTGAA
>CAMCNQ010000339.1 GCA_945875955.1 Limnohabitans sp. Rim8
CATCAACGTGCAACCGGAACAAGCCCGTGACTTTTTGACCCATCTGAACAAAGCCGGGGTGCAAGCGCCCGACTGGTTTCCCATGATCCGAGGCCGATTGGTGGCCATCAATGGCCGCGAGGTCAGCCCCACAGACTTTGTCGAAGAACGCGGCAAAAGCCTGATCGAGCGCGAAATCAACCTTTCGCATTCGGCCGTATTGCCCGACCACAACCCCCTGGTGGCAGGCGCTTGGGTGGCTGAAGACGCAGACGCCGTCAGCGTTGAAGAAGGCATTGCCAAAACCCTGGGGCTCAAACTTGGCGACCAACTGCGCTTTGACATTGCGGGCCAGACCCGTGAAGCGCGCATCACCAGCATGCGCAAAGTCGACTGGGGCTCCATGCGCGCCAACTTCTTCATGTTGTTTCCGGTCTCCCAAATGCCCGACCTGCCCATGACCTACATGGCCGCCTTCCGCTCGCCCCCGGGCACGCCGGGCTTTGAAAACGCCATGGTCAAAGAGTTTCCCAACATCACCAGCGTTGACATGCGCAGCACCATGGCGCAGGTGCAACGCGTCATCGACCAGGTCATTCGCGCCGTGGAATTCCTGTTCGCCTTCACCTTGGCCGCGGGCCTGATGGTGCTCTTGGCCGCCGTGGGTGCCAGCCGCCAAGCGCGCGAGCGCGAATACGCCATCATGCGGGCCCTGGGTGCAGGGCGTGCATTGCTGGCCCAGGTGCAGCGCACCGAGTTGCTGGGCCTGGGTTGGCTGGCAGGCTTCATGGCCAGCGGCATGTCGCTCATCGTGGGCTGGGCCCTGGCCCATTTCGTGTTTGAGTTTGCCTGGCAAGCCCCCCTGTGGGCACCCTTTGCAGGGGGTGCAGTCGGCGCATTGCTCGCTTGGAGTGCTGGCAGTCTCAGCCTGTCGGGCGTGCTGCGTCAACCCGTTATGCAAACCTTGCGCCAAGCCTGCGAATAAACCCCAAATGCCTGCAGCACGGGCATGGCATTAAGGCAGGTGCATGGCCGTGTGTCTTTCCTAACCAGCCTGAGCCGCTATCCCTGTGCGCCCAAGCCCTGAATGCCCCGATGTGCAGAAATGGTTGCCACGCCCGAGGCAAAATGGGGGCTTATGGACATTCAAAACAAACCTCCTGTGGACATCCCCTTCCAGTGGATAGGCGGAGAAGCCCCCGTGCGGGCTTTGGTTGATCGGTTTTACGACCTGATGGACCTGGAGCCGTCCTACAAAGAGCTGCGGGCGGTTCACGGCAGCACCTTGGCCGATGCGCGGGACAAATTGTTTTGGTTCTTGTGCGGCTGGCTGGGAGGGCCTGCGCACTACACGGACCGCTTTGGCCATCCGCGTTTGCGCATGCGCCACATGCCGTTTTCCATCGGCATCGTCGAGCGCGACCAATGGCTGGCATGCATGGACCAAGCCATGCTTGAGACCGAACTGGACCCGCAGTTGCGCGCGCAGCTCAAGGCCAGCTTTTTCAAAACCGCCGACTGGATGCGCAACCAAGGCGTTTGAGTCAGGCCAACGCCGCCCACTCAAGTCCGGGCCAAGAGGGCCACGACACAAACCCGCGTCAAGTCGGCTGCATGACGCCCAAAGCCATGGCTCAGCCAAGAGTTGTCTGCAAGGCAAGCTTTAAAAGGGCGCTTTTATGGCACGATCAAGGGGTGAAAATCAATTCCCTGCAAGACCTTAAAAAGGTCCAAAAGCAACTGGCCGATGCGCATGAAAAAGCGCAAGCCCAAGAGGCTGCTCGCTTGGCCGCAGCACGTCAACGCGAAGCCGAGGCCAACCTGTTTGCCCGCGCTGTCGGGGTGGTGCAGCGCATGCCCGCCAACCCACTTGTCAGCCTCAAACCCAAAGCCCCGGAACCGTTGGCGGCGCAACGCAAAAAAGACGAAGAAGCGGTTTTGCGCGACGCCCTGAGCGATGGTTTCGACGTCAGCACCTTGCTCGATACCGACGACGCCTTGAGTTTTCGCCGCCCAGGCATCGGCATCGACGTGACCCAAAAACTGCGCAAAGGCGGCTGGTCCATTCAGCGCGAAATCGACTTGCACGGTTTGCGCAGCGACGAGGCCCGCGTGGCCCTGGCCGAATTCATTCGGATTGCCCACCGACAAGGTCTGCGCTGCTTGCGCGTGGTGCATGGCAAAGGCCTGGGCTCGCCCGGCAAAACAGCCGTGCTCAAACCCAAGGTGCACAGCTGGCTGATTCAAAAAAACCAAGTGTTGGCCTTTGTCCAAGCCAAGCCCGCTGAAGGCGGCGCTGGGGCACTGCTGGTCTTGCTCAAACCCAGCAACTGAGCCAACGCACCTGCAACTCAGCGCCAAAACAGCGCCAGCAAAGCGCCTGCTCTGTCATTGCAGCGTTTGAGGCAAGCCATGCCCGCAAAACCTCAGCCAAGGAAAAAAACCTGCGCTGACTCAACCCGGGTTTTGTGCCTGTTCGCAATCCACCTGAATCATCTCTCCCGTGCCATCTGGCTGCAAGCGCATGGCGCTCAGGCAGCCTCCCCAGACGCAGCCCGTGTCCAAGGCCCAGACATTGCTGCGGTCGATCTGGCCCAGGGTTGACCAATGGCCAAAAGCCACCCGCACACCCGCAGTTTGCCGGTTTGGCACATCAAACCAGGGCATGAAGCCGTCAGGCGCTGCGCTTGCGCCTTCTTTGGTGGCGAACTCCATCAACCCGTCGGCATTGCAAAAACGCAAACGCGTCAGCGCATTCACCACCACGCGCAAACGCGCAACGCCGCCCAAGTCGTCATGCCAAGCAGCCGGTTCGTTGCCATACATCTGGTGCAAAAAACCGTCCAAATCCGGCCCGCCCAACACCGCCTCCACCTCGCCCGCCAAGGCCAGAGTTTTGGCCACCGACCAAGCAGGCAAGACACCCGCATGCACCATCAACACCCCATGGGCCCAGATGGCCATGCGCTGGTGCTTCAGCCAATCGAGCAGGGCAGGGCGATCTGGGGCCTGCAAAATGCACGCCAGCGTGTCCCTGGGTTTGAGCCGACTGGCCCCAGCCGCCACGGCCAACAAATGCAAATCGTGGTTGCCCAACACGCATTGCACCGCGTTGCCCAGCGCCATCAAGCGGCGCAACACCCGATCC
>CAMCNQ010000340.1 GCA_945875955.1 Limnohabitans sp. Rim8
CCGCCTTCACCACCACCACCCTCACCGCCACCACCCTCTCCGCCACCGCCCTCGCCGCCGCCGCCCTCGCCACCGCCGCCCTCGCCACCGCTGCTGGCATGCCCTGCCATGGCGGAAAAAACCCGTCTTTGGCGTGCGGTGCACTTGGCGAGGCTTGGTTGAGCATGATTTGCAAACCCGCCAGAGCACTGTCAATCAAGGGCAGTGGGATGTGCGGCTGCAAAAGTCGGGCGTAACCTGCCAGACCCGCACCGCCCAGGATGATGGCGGCCACACCCGACTTGGCCGCTTGCTGGCAAGCTTGGGCCAAGCAGCGAATCGCCATGTCAGGATCGGCCTGGAGTGCGGCACCAGTGGGGGTCACGGTTTCGATGTGTCGCAGTTGCGCACCAAAGCCCAAGTTGTGGGCCAAACGGTGCAGCATGGGTTGCCAGCGTTCGCCGCCCGTCACGATGGCAAAAGGGCCGTGCGATGCGGCCTGAATGAACGAGGCCTCGGCCAATCCAGTGACCGGACAGCCACTGGCTTCACGCAAGGCGAACAAACCCGGGTCGCCAAAACACCCAATCAACACACCCTCCAGTGGATCGGGTGCGGCGCTGCGCTGCGTCGCCCAAGCGTCCAGGCAAGCATGCGCGGCCACCACATGGCTGGCTTCACAGGCAATGTACTGTGCACCGAAGCGTGCAGTCCGAACCTCCAGCTGTACCCCTTGGGGAATCAAGGGGAGCAAAACATCTTGCAGTCGCTGGGTGGTTAAGGGGTTGGTGTTGGGGTTGATCAGCAAATAGCGCCGAGGGTTTGACAAGTCCATATCGGGTGTCCATTCATGAAGGGGTTGTGATTCGCCCCAAGGCGGTGCAAGACCGGTTGCAAAACGGTGCTTCTTGCAGATGCTGTCCCTTTTTTGGGGCAATGAAAGTCGGGTTGAATCGTGGTGTTTTCCTTGTCACGTGAAGACTTACCTGAACAAATCATCAAAGCAGCCGGATTGGCACGACTCGTGCATTATAGAATTAGGCTGGGTAATTCAAAATACCCTTTTTTTAAATCTGATTGATATAGGAGTCTACATGAAACGTCGTGAATTACTGGCAGCCGGCGCTGCCACGTTGGCTGCCCCATGGGTCCATGCCCAGTCTTCTGCCTGGCCCAGCAAAGGCCCCATCCGCTTGATCTGCCAATACCCACCTGGTGGCTTGGTGGACACCGTGGCGCGCATGATGGCGCCTCACCTGTCCACCGCTTTGTCGCAAACCGTGGTGGTCGACAACCGTGCGGGTGCGGGCGGTTTGATCGGCACCGAATTTGCGTCTCGCCAAGCTGCCGATGGCTACACCTTGCTGGTCAGCCACGCCTCGGTGCACATTTATGCCACCGCCACGCGCCGCACCATGCCGTTCGATCCGGTCAACGACTTCACCCACATGGGCATGCTGGTGGAGGCGCCCATGTTGCTGCTGGTGCGAGCCCAGTCGCCTTACCAAACCCTCGCGCAGTATGTGAACGCGGCCAAGACCAAGCCTGTGCGCTTCGGCACGTCCGGCATTGGTTCTGCCAACCACCTGTATGGCGAACTGCTGAAAATCGAGGGCCAAGCCAGTGAGCACGACCACGTGCCTTACCAAGGCAGCGCCCCGGCCATGCAAGACCTGCTGGGCGGCCAGATCGACAGTGTGTTTGACCCTGTCACCACCAATGTCAACCAACTCAAAGCCGGCTCGCTGCGTGCTTTGGCGGTGTCCACGCCCACGCGCATGGCGGCCTTTCCCAACATCCCCACCTTTGCCGAGCTGGGATTCAACTCGCTCACCGGTTCGCAGTGGCTGGGCCTGTCTGCCCCCAAAAACCTGCCCACACCGATTGCGCAGCGCCTGACCGCACTCATCCCCGAAATCTTGGCCAAGCCCGATGTCATGGCGCGCCTGGAAGAGGTGCAAACCCTGCCGCGCAAGACACCCGTGGTGGGCGACGATTTCGTCAAACTCATCCAGTCGCAAATCACCAACTGGACTGCTGTGGCCAAACGCGCGAAGGTTGAAGTGATCGCCTGAGCGCCATCCAAGGTTTTCACGCCTCCACCCGGCGGCGGCATCCAGCGAAGGCTAGACTGGATGCTGCCGTTTTTTTTCGCTCCTCAACTCGTACCCAGTGGAACCCCTTCATGACCGAAGTCGACTTTGACCAGATCAGCAGCTACCAGCGCTACAAGCTCATGGCCAGCCTGATCGTCCCCCGGCCTATTGCCCTGGTGACCACGCTCGGGGCCAACGGGGTGATCAATGCGGCACCCTTTTCCATGTTCAACATGATTGGCGAAGACCCGCCCATCCTGATGATCAGCATCAACCGACTGCAAGACGGCCGGCTCAAGGACACGGCGGCGAATATCCTTCACAACGGCCAATTTGTGGTGCACATGTCTGACGAACCCATGGCGCAAAAAATGCACAACTGTGGCGAGTCCATGCCTTCCGACGTGAGTGAATTGACCGCTGTGGGCTTGACGCCCGTGCCTTCCCACACCGTGGCTCCCCCGCGCATTCAGGAAGCGCCCATCGCGTTTGAGTGCGTGTTGCACGAAAAGCTGGAAACCCCCAGCCGCTATGTTTTCATTGGCCGCATCCAGTGGTTGGCCGCGCGCGAGGGTCTGATCGACACCCAAGCCTGGCGCGTCAACTTGCGCGAATACAAGCCGGTGGCTCGGTTTGGTGCGAGTTTTTACACCCGCACAGAAGACAGGTTCTCGCTGTCTGACAATGCAGGAGAAGCACCGTCGGTCCATACGGCCATCGACCAAATTTGACGGGCTTGACCGAAGAAGCGGCAAGCTCTATCGGCTGCGCTGTTGGCACTGAAGTTCTCGGCCAGCACTGCCGCTTTTGGTTGACCAGGGGCTGTTCCCCGCAACCAGCACAGGCACTTGATTCCTTTGCAATTTGACGGATCATCGGTTTTCAGTACACACAGTCCACACAGTCAACACGGCGTTGGCTGCATTAGCACAAGGTGTCAAATCGCCGTCGTCTCCAACAGATGGGTCAAATCGAGATGGAGTGCCGACGGGCTGACTCAAACGATAAGATCAGATTTAAGGTCAATCGCGCTTCAAAGTTGTGCTG
>CAMCNQ010000341.1 GCA_945875955.1 Limnohabitans sp. Rim8
CCACGCTTTGTGCGGCGGTGATGATATGCCCGGCCACCAAAACAGGGTCAACACCCTGGTGCGGGCGGGCACCGTGCCCGCCTGTGCCGCTGATTCGGATCTCGATGCGGTCCACTGCCGCCTGCATGGGGCCGGGGGTGATGCCGATCACGCCAAAGGGCGTCTAAGGCGAGTTGTGCTGGGCATAGACCTGCTCACACGGAAAGCGCTCAAACAAGCCGTCTTGCATCATGGCGCGGGCCCCGGCATAGCCTTCTTCGCCGGGCTGGAAAATCAGCACCGCCGTGCCGTCAAAACGCCGGGTTTCGGCCAAATAGCGGGCCGCGCCCATCAGCATGGCGGTGTGGCCGTCGTGGCCGCAGCCGTGCATCAAGCCCGCCGTACCCGACTTCCAGTGGCAGTCGTTCAATTCGGTCAGTGGCAGCGCGTCCATGTCGGCCCGCAGGCCGATCATGCGGCCCGGGTTGGCAGGCGTGCGGCCCTGGCCATGCACCAAGGCCACCACGCCGGTTTTGCCAATGCCGGTGTGGATGCTGTCTACGCCACACACCTGCAGCATCTCGGCCACGCGGCGCGCGGTGTAAACCTCTTCAAAGCCCAGCTCGGGGTGGGCATGCAGGTCGCGCCTGAAAGCCGTGAGCTCAGGGTGAAACTGCGCAATGCGCGCAAACGCCGCGCCCCGCCCCAGCACCGATTGCAAAGAAGCCCCCATGCTCAGTGCCCCCCGGGCTTGCCCACGCGCAGGCGCGGGTCCACCACAAAGTAAAGCAAATCCACCACCAAATTGATGACCACAAAAATCAAGGCAATCAGGCACAAATAGGCCGCCATGACCGGAATGTCGGCAAAGGTCACCGCCTGGATGAACAGCAAACCCATGCCAGGCCACTGGAACACCGTCTCGGTGATGATGGCAAAAGCGATCAGGCCACCCAGCTGCAGCCCGGTGATGGTGAGCACCGGCACCAAGGTGTTTTTCAGCGCATGGCCAAAGTGGATGGTGCGGTTGGACAGGCCCCGCGCCCGGGCGAACTTGATGTAGTCGGTGCGCAGCACCTCCAGCATTTCGGCGCGCACCAAACGCATGATGAGCGTGAGCTGAAAAATCGCCAGCGTCACCGCGGGCAGCACGATGTGGTGCCAACCCTTGGCCGTCATCAAACCACTGGACCACCAGCCCATTTGCACCACCTCGCCCCGGCCAAAGCTGGGGAACCAGCCCAGCATCACCGCGAACACCAAGATCAGCAAAATGCCAATCAAGAAAGTGGGCAGCGACACCCCCAGCAGCGACACCGTCATGATCAGCTGGCTGGCCCAAGTGCCCCGGCGCAGCGCCGCATAAACCCCCATGGGCACCCCGATGGCCAACGCCAAGGTGGCGGCCACCAGCGCCAGCTCTAAGGTGGCGGTCAAGCGCTCGGCGATCAGGCGCGAGACCTTGGAGCCTTGGCGCAGGCTCAGGCCAAACTCGCCTTGCACCGCATTGGCCAAAAAGTGCCAAAACTGCACAAAGAAAGGCTGGTCCAGGCCCAAGCCCTCGCGCAAGTCCTTGATTTGCTCCGGTGTGGCGTCTTGCCCCAGCAAAAACACCACCGGATCGCCCACATACTGAAACAGCAAAAACGCGATGAAGGCCACCGTGACCATCACCACAACGGCCTGGATCAGCCGTTGCAAGATGAAAGCAAACATCAATTGACCTTGATCAAGGCCCAGTCAAGCCGGTTGTCCGGGCGGTGCACCACAGAGATGTTTTTCTTCATGGCCCAAGGAATGACTTGGTTGTGCAAGGGGATGTGCGCCACCGTGTCGTTTTGCAACTGCAGGCCTTCGGTCAACAAGCGGTTGCGCACCAACAAATCGGTCTCGGTTTTTACCCGGTCCACAATGTAGTCCATGCGCGGGTTGCTGTAGCGCCCCACGTTGTAGTTGCCATCGCCGTCCGTGCCCACGGTGCGCAGCAAAGACTGCAGGCTGTACAGGCCATCAAAGGTGGGCACCCCCCAGCCGAGCATGTAGATGCTGGCCTCGTAGCGCTGAATCATGGGGAAATACGTCACCAAAGGCATGGTTCTGAGCTTGGCCTTCACGCCAATTTTGGCCCACATGGCCGTGACGGCCTGGCAAATTTCTTCGTCGTTGATGTAGCGGTTGTTGGGGCAGGCAAAGTCCACCTCAAAGCCATTCGGGTAACCGGCCTGTGCCAGCAGCTTTTTGGCTTCGTCCGGGGAATAGGGCATGCGCTTGTCCACCCCTTCGGTCCAGCCATTGACCTGCGGGGCCACCATGGCCCCTGTGGTCTGCGACAAACCCCGCATGGTGACCCGGCGAATGGTTTCCACATCCACCGCTTGGTAAAGGGCTTTGCGCACCTTCACGTCTTTGAGGGGGTTCTTGCCCTTGACGTTGGAGCCTGGCAATTCGTCGCGGTGCTGGTCCATGCCCAAGAAGATGGTTCGGTTTTCAATGCCGTCGACGACCTGAAGGTTGGCATTGCTGCGCATGCGGCCCAGGTCTTGCGGGCTGGGGTCGAGCACAAAATCGATTTCACCCGACAACAAGGCGGCCGCACGGGTGGCCTCGTTTTTGATGGGCGTGTAAATGATCTCGGTCACGTTGCTGGGCGCATCGGCCCAGCCCCACCAGTTGGGGTTTTTCACCAGCACCAGTTTTTGGTCGGGCTGCCACTCTTTGACCATGAAGGGGCCGCTGCCCATGGCGTTGCGGTGGGCAAAGTTTTCGTCCTTGGTCTTGATGTCTTTGGGCTCCAGCGATTTGTTTTTCTCGGACCAGGCCTTGCTCATGATGCGCAGCTCGGTCAGCTGGTTCATAAGCACCGGGTTGGGGCCGCTCAAAATGATGTCTACCGTGTTGGCGTCAACCTTGACCACCTTGCTGAAACCCTGGGTGTAGACGTTGAAGTTGGAGGTTTTGGCGCGGGCACGCTCCAGAGAAAACACCACATCGTCGGCTGTCAAGGCCGAGCCGTCGCTGAATTTGACGTTTTTGCGCAAATTGAAGCGGTATTGCGTGGCCGAGATCTCTTTCCAGGACGTGGCCAGCTTGGCATCCAACTTGAAGGTCTTGCTGT
>CAMCNQ010000342.1 GCA_945875955.1 Limnohabitans sp. Rim8
GACCATCGCCTCCTGCCGGTAGAAAGCGAAAGAGGGCCAGTTACCGCCGACCTGCGCCACGGTCCCGGTCCAGGCCCTGGCCGCCAAACCCAGCGTTTTGACCGGTCCTTGCAAACTGTTGGCCCACCAAGGCCAGATGAACAGGGTCAACACCATGGCCTGTACCCCGGCCATCCCAGACAACACGCCCACAGCGCCAAGCCTTCGGCTTGCCTTGGGCCACAGCAACAAGGCTGCCAGGAAAATGCCCCAAGCCAGGGCCACTGGCCACAATTGCTCAGCAAAAAGCGCCAAAGGCTCGCTCCAAACCAAGCCGACTGGCAAGCCTTGCGTCTTTTGCAGCCAGACCATGGGTAAGGCCAGCATCGAGGCCTGCCAAAGCAGCAGCAAGCATCCGCACAGCAAGCTTTGCCAAGACCGCAGATGTTCCAGACCCGCCACAAGCAACACCAGCATGCCTGGTGCCGCATAAATGCCGTAGTGCGGCAACTTGGTTCCGGACAGACTGAAAAACACCAATACAAACACCACCCAAAGCAAGGCGCGCCTGACCGCCCCATCACGCCAGACCAGGCCCAGGCGTCGCCACCACACCAGCAGCAAAGGCGTCCAAGGCATCCAAAGCAAGGGGGCCACCAAAACGAAATAAAACCAGCCCCCGACGTGCCCTTCCATCGGTGCAGCAAATCGGTCAATGTTGTGCCGCAAAATGAAGCCGTCTACAAAGGCCTGACCATGACGCCAAAAAGCGTAGGCATACCAAGGCAAAGCGATCGCCAGCAAAATGGCCCAAGCCTTGGCATCCATCAACGCCTTCATCAACAGTTGCCACCGACCTTCTGTCAGACAGGCCAACAGCAACACGGCCACGGGTATCAAAACCGCCACAGGCCCCTTGACCAGCAGCCCAAGTCCCACCCAAGCGGCCAGACGGCGCAGTGAAGGCGCATCGCCGCTTTCCAGGTAGCGCCAAAGGTCCAGCGCACTGAGCATCAAAAACAAGCCCAACAGGGCATCGGCGGTGGCCGCATGCGCCATGGCCCAAGAACCCAAACTGGTGACGTGGATCACAGCGGCCAAAGCCGCCGCACGCCAGCCCCACCGTGGTGCCACAAAGCCACTCAGCGCCACAGCGGCAAGCCAAGTGGCCAGCGCCGATGGCAGGCGCATGGCAAACTCATTCAAACCAAAAATCAGGGCACTGAGCGCTTGCAACCAATAAACCCCAATGGGTTTGTCAAAACGGTCAGCCCCATTGAGCGTGGTGTGTCCCCAATCACCTGAAGCGAGCATTTCTCGGGTGGCTTCAGAAAAAGCGCCCTCGTCCACATCAAACAGCGGCGCACGCCCCAAGCCCAGCAACAACAACACCAAAAGCCCCAATGCCAAGGCCCACAACCATGTGGGCGGCCGCTCGGCAAGTGGCGGACGTGAGGCCTGCAAAGACAACTCAGGACTGGACATGCCAGGCCTCGCCGTCGTCAAGCTGCTTTTGCTGGCTCGTGTGGTAGGCCAGGGACTGTCCACCGTCGAAGTAGGTGCGCATCAAAAGCTCAGACAACACCCCCGTGGTGAGGAACTGCAGACCTGCGACCAGACAGAAAAAGCCCAGGAACATCAGGGGCCGGGTGCCAATCGATTCCCCCATCAGCTTGAGCACGGCCATGTAGGCCAGCATCAAAGTCCCTGCCCCGCCCACCAACAAACCCAGCCCGCCAAAAAAGTGACCGGGTCGGGTGCCAAAATTCAAAAAGAAGTGGATGGACAGCAAATCCACCAAAACGCGCAAGGTACGAGACAAGCCATACTTCGATTGCCCTTTGGTGCGCGGATAGTGGCTGACCGCCACTTCGGCCATGCGGTCAGGCGAAGTGACCGTGGCCATCCAAGCCGGAATAAAACGGTGCATCTCGCCATACAAGCGAATTTTTCGCAGCACCTCGGTTCTGAATGCTTTGAGGCTGCAGCCCAAATCCTGAAACTCCAAACCGCTGACACGGCGGATCAAGTGGTTGGCCATGCGAGAAGGCAGCTTGCGCAACCAGAAACCGTCTTGCCGGTTTTGACGCCATCCCGCCACCAGATCCAGGTCGTCTTCAAGCAGTTTGCGCACCAGCAAGGGAATGTCTTTGGGGTCGTTTTGCAGGTCACCATCCATGGTGACGATCACGTCACCCCTTGCCGCGTCAATGCCGGCCTGCATGGCGGCCGTCTGACGGAAATTGCGCAGCAAACGCACCACGCGTATGTGCGGCCCCACCGCCTTGGCACGCTCTTTGAGCCGCTGCCAAGTTTGGTCTCGGCTGCCGTCGTCCACGACCACCAACTCCCAAGGGTGGGGGTAATCGGCCAAAGCGCTGTGGACCGCGTCGATCAGATCACACGCCAACTCCTCTTCGTTGTACATCGGCACCACCACCGACAGCCGATGCAATGGCATGACGGGGTTGAATGTCTCCATGGAATTTGCTTGCATGCCTTACCTTTTAGGGTTCAAGAAAGCCGCTACGGCCGGCCAAGAGCCCAAGCTCCAAGCACCAGCCAAGCCCAAAGAAATGGCCAGACAAAATGTGTGGACCCCCAGCGCAGTCAGGCCCATCAAAGGGGCCGCGGCCAAAGGCAAACCAGAAAACAGCCAGACGCCCACTTCATAGGTGCCCAAGCCGCCAGGACCTTGAACAGGCAACAAAGCCGCCAGTTCGCCGCCCAATGCCCCGGCCAAGGCTTGCTCAAGACCCAAAGAAAACCCCTGTGGTGCCAAGCTGTACAAAAGCCCCGCCACGGCCGTCAGTTTGAGCACCCAGTTGCCCCAGCTCAAGCACCAGCCGGCCAGGCCACTGCGGCGGTGCATCAAAGAGCGAACCGTGGCCATCCCCTTGAAGCGGCGCTTCAAGAGCCAAAGCCACAAGCTGGGAGGCGCTGCCACCAAACCCACCCAAATCAGTGCAGCGCCCACACGCCAAACCCAAGAAAAACCTGGCCACAAGCACACCGCCAACGTGGCCAACACCAGCAAATCTTGCAAACGCAGCCACAACAAACTTCGCACAGACGCCTGCCAACTGGCCCCAAACACCTGCTTGACCAGCAG
>CAMCNQ010000343.1 GCA_945875955.1 Limnohabitans sp. Rim8
CCCTTTAGCCACTCGGGCACCCCTCCAGGAGCGAGTCTTAGATTATGCCATCCTTTTGAGATCTGCCGCAACTGGGCTGCGATCTTTTTCACCATTGGATGGCTTTTATGCCCGCCAATTTCAAGTGCGCATTGGCCAAGGCGAAGTGCGCACAACCTAAAAATGGCATGGGCATCCGCATGGCCGACAGTGGCGAGGGGTGGTTGGCTTGCAAAATCAAATGCTGATTTGAGGTGCCAGCTTTTTCAATGAGCGGCCTTTTTGTCTGCGCATGCGCACCCCAAAGCATGAAAACCACATTTTTTTGTTGTTTGGCCACCGCATCAATCAAATCATCGGTCAATTTCTCCCACCCCCAACGGGCATGGCTTGCCGCTCGGCCCTGCTCCACTGTCAAACAGGTGTTGAGCAGCAGCACCCCTTGCTCGGCCCAATGCACCAATGAGCCTTGTTTGGGCATGGGCATCCCCATGCTTGTGTTCAGCTCTTTGTAGATGTTTCTCAGGCTGGGAGGGATTTTTACGCCAGGTGCCACCGAAAAGGCCAGGCCTTCGGCTTGGCCCGGTCCGTGATAGGGGTCCTGCCCCAAAATCACCACACGCACTTCGTTCAGAGGCGTCAGTTTCAGCGCCCTCAAGGGCTCGCGCGGGTAAATGGTCTTGCCTGTTGCCAAGGCGTCCATCAAGCGTGCCGACAAGTCCCTGCCAGTGGTTGAGGCCAAAAATGCCTGGACAACAGCCGACCACCCGGCCCCCAGGCCATGCAAGTCGCTTGGCCAGCGCTGCAAGCGATCGGCACAGGTCTGAGCCTGATCGCCAAAATCCAGCGAGTGCTGTTGGCGCGCCGTCGGGGCCATCAGGCAAACAACTGGGCCAAAGCCTCACCCGGATCTGGCGCACGCATAAAGGCTTCGCCCACCAAAAAGGCATGGACGTGGGCATCGCGCATGCGTTTGACATCGGCCAAGGACAAAATGCCACTTTCGGTGACCAGCAAACGGTCAGCAGGCACCTCGGGCAACATGTCCAAGGTGGTTTGCAATGAGACCTCAAAGGTCTTCAGGTTGCGGTTGTTGATGCCCACCAAGCGTGTCTTGAGTTTCAAAGCGCGCTCAAGCTCTTGGCGGTCATGCACCTCGACCAGCACCGACATGTCCAGGCTGCGGGCTGCGCCTTCCATGTCGGCCATTTGCGCATCGTCCAAACAGGCGGCGATCAGCAAGACGGCATCTGCACCCATGGCGCGCGCTTCGTAAACTTGGTACACATCGACCATGAAGTCTTTGCGCAGCACGGGCAAGTCACAGCTGGCACGGGCTTGTTTGAGGGCGTCCACGCTGCCCTGAAAAAACGTCTTATCGGTCAACACCGACAGACATGCCGCCCCGAACTCGGCATAGCTTTGCGCGATATCGGCGGGAATGAATTCGGCGCGAAGCACCCCTTTGGAAGGACTGGCTTTCTTGATCTCGGCAATCACGGCGGCTATGCCTGCGGCTATTTTGGCGCGCATGGCCCCTTCAAAGTCTCGCGTCAAGACGCGGCTTTCGGCATCGGCCCGCACCAACTCGAAAGGTTTGTGGCGCAAGGCTTGGGCGATTTCTTCTCGCTTTACCGCCACGATTTTGTCGAGGATGTCACTCATGGTTTAGCTCCTGATCGGGCACAGTGGCACCGTTTTTAAAATTCAAATAAAAATGCGCGGCATTTCAAAAACCCACCGCCGCCACAATCCATGTGCCAAGGCCCAAAGCGGTCCATGCACCTTGGCTGGCGCAACCCACTCAGGGCTGCTGTTTTCCAAATGCCACAAACGCCTGAAGTTTGGCCTTGGCTGCACCCGACTCGATCGCAGCCCGTGCGAGGTTCAAGCCATCGGTAATGCTGCTGGCCACATTCGCCGCGTACAAGGCCGCGCCGGCATTGATCATGACAATGTCGCGCGCTGCACCGGACTGATTGTCCAGCACCCCATGCAAGACCGCCATGGATTGCTCTGGCGTATCGACTTTGAGGGCCCGGTTGCTGGCCATGGGCAAGCCAAAGTCTTCGGGGTGAATTTCGTATTCGGTGATCTGGCCATTTTTGAGCTCCCCCACCAAAGTGGTTGCCCCCAGACTGATTTCATCCATGCCGTCGCGGCCATAAACCACCAAGGCATGTTCTGCCCCCAAGCGCTGCAAAGCGCGAATTTGAATGCCCACCAGATCGGAATGAAACACCCCCATCAGGATGTTGGGCGCCCCAGCCGGGTTGGTCAGTGGCCCCAAAATATTGAACAGGGTGCGCACGCCCAACTCTTTGCGCACGGGGGCCACATTTTTCATGGCCGGGTGGTGATTGGGCGCAAACATGAAACCAATGCCCACCTCTTCGATCGACAGTGCAATTTGCTCGGGCGACAAGTGGATGTTGCCGCCCAAGGCCTCGATCACGTCCGCGCTGCCCGATTTGCTGCTCACACTTCGGCCCCCGTGTTTGGCCGTTTTGGCCCCTGCGGCTGCGGCCACAAACATGGCGCAGGTCGAGATGTTGAAGGTGTGGGACCCATCGCCCCCAGTGCCGACAATGTCAACCAGGTGGGTTGGGTCTGACACATGCACCTTGGTTGAAAACTCGCGCATCACCTGAGCGGCGGCGGTGATTTCGCCTATGGTTTCTTTTTTCACACGCAAGCCGGTCAACAAGGCTGCCGTCATGACGGGGGACAATTCCCCATTCATGATCATGCGCATGATTTTGAGCATCTCGTCGTGAAAGATTTCACGGTGCTCTATGGTGCGTTGCAGTGCTTCTTGGGGGGTGATGGGCATGGTGGTATTCCTTGCGGGTGATCGGATTCGTTGAGAAAAGCGTCAGTGCGCGGGCGCGTCGGTGAAAGCCAGCTTGAGTCCAAAGCCAACAAAAAACAAGCCCGCCACACGGTCCAGGTGGCGCATGCCCCCTTGCAGCCAAAGTGAGTTCTGGGTCAGCCAAGAAGCCGCCCAGGCCCAGGCCATGCACACGAGCAGACTGTTGAGGTTGAACAAACCGCCCAACAGCACAAAGGACCAAGTCGGGTTCTGTGCGTGCGAGGGGATGAA
>CAMCNQ010000344.1 GCA_945875955.1 Limnohabitans sp. Rim8
CCATGCAAGCGCTCTCCCAGCTGAGCTATACCCCCTTTGGTTCAACGCCCGGCATTGCTGCTTTTGGTCTTGCCTCGTTGGTGTCGAGTCTTCAATTATAGTCAGATATTTATGCGTTTCTCAAGCGGTCCAGAATTTTTTCTCTGTGACTCAAGGCCAGCACAGCGTCCAAAGATGGCGTTTGCGCCGTGCCCATGACCAAGACCCGAACGGGCATGGCCAATTGCGGCATCTTCAGCCCGGTTTCGGCCAAGGCCTCTTTGATGGCGGCACCAATTGCTGCTTTGTCCCAGGCACAGGCGGCCAGTTTGTCGGCCAAAACCAGCAAGGCCGGTTTGACGGCATCGGTCACATGTTGGGCTTTTTCATCGAGGTTGGGCGTCAGGTCCAAGTAAAAAGCGGCAATCCATTGGGCCAACATCACCAGCGTGTCGCATCGGTCTTTGAACAGGCCACAGATGTTGGCCAGTCGGGCATCGGGCTGAACGTACAGCTTGGCCAAGAACGGTTGAACCTGTTCGGCCAAGGTGGCGTCGTCCAGCATCTTCATGTGCTGGGCATTGACCCATTTGAGTTTGTTTTCGTCAAATTGCGCGGCACTTCGTCCCAAGTGGTCGAGATTGAACCATTCGACAAATTGCGCACGGCTGAAAATTTCGTCGTCGCCGTGGCTCCAGCCCAAGCGGGCCAAGTAGTTGACCATGGCATCGGGCAAATAGCCTTCGTCACGGTAAGCTGTCACCGCCTTGGCCCCGTTGCGCTTGCTCATCTTTTCACCTTGCTCGTTGAGCACGGTGGGCAGGTGTGCATACACCGGTGGCTCTTGGCCCAAGGCCTTGAAGATGTTGATCTGGCGCGGGGTGTTGTTCACATGGTCGTCGCCACGGATAACGTGGGTGATTTGCATGTCGATGTCGTCGACCACCACACAGAAGTTGTAGGTGGGCGTGCCGTCGGGGCGGGCAATCACCAGGTCATCCAATTCGTCATTGCTGATCTCGATGAGCCCTTTGACTTTGTCGTCCCAAGCCACCACACCGCCTAGGGGGTTCTTGAAACGCAGCACGGGATTCACACCCTCGGGAATTGCGGGCAGGGTTTTGCCCTCGGCTGGGCGCCAGGTGCCGTCGTAACGCGGCTTTTCTTTGTTGGCCATTTGACGCTCGCGCAACGCGTCCAGGGCTTCCATGCTCATGTAGCAGGGGTAAACATGGCCTGCTGCGATCAAGTCGGCCAACACCGCTTTGTAGCGGTCCATGCGCTGCATTTGATAGAAGGGGCCTTCGTCATGGTTCAGTTCCAACCAGGCCATGCCCTCGATGATCACGTCCACAGACGCTTGCGTGGAGCGATCGAGGTCGGTGTCTTCGATGCGCAAAATGAAGTCACCGCCGGTGGCGCGGGCAAAGGCCCAAGGGTACAAAGCCGATCGGATATTGCCCAGGTGAATAAAGCCCGTGGGCGATGGGGCAAAGCGGGTGCGGGTGCGGGTTGGGACGCTTGAAAGGGGGTGGGTCATATCAAAGGGTATCGAGACCACGGGACAGGTCTTTTTGAACATCTTGCGGGTACTCGAGGCCGACCGCCACGCGGATCAAGCCCTGGCCAATGCCTGCGGCTTGGCGCTGAGCCTCGGTCAGGCGGCCATGCGAGGTGCTGGCAGGGTGGGCCACCATGGTTTTGGTGTCGCCCAAGTTGGTGGCCAAAGACAGCATTTGCATCTGGTCCATGACATGGAAAGCGCGTTGGCGCGATGACTCAGGCCCCTCGGCTTTCACTTCAAAGGACAAGACCGCACCACCCAGACCCGACATCTGGCGCATGGCCAAGTCGTGCTGCGGGTGGCTGGCCAAACCTGGGTAATGCACCCGCGCCACGGCGGGGTGCTTTTCCAGCCACTCGGCCAAAATTTGCGTACGGGCCGTCTGGGCACGCATGCGCAAGTCCAAGGTTTCAAGACCTTTGAGCACCACCCACGCGTTGAAAGGTGCCAAGGTCATGCCACCGCTTTTGAGCACGGGCAAAAATTTCTCGGTGATCATCTGTTGCGATGCACACAACGCCCCGGCCATCACACGGCCCTGGCCATCGAGGTACTTGGTCCCCGAATGCATGATGATGTCGGCCCCCATGGCCACAGGGCGTTGCAGGGCGGGGGTTGCAAAACAATTGTCCACAGCAAACACAGCGCCAGCGTTGTGGGCAATGTCGGCCAGCGCCTGGATATCGCATACCTCGGTCAGCGGGTTGGTCGGCGTTTCTGCAAACAAGAGCTTGGTGTTGGGACGGACCGCTGCTTGCCATTCCTTCAAATCGGTCTGCGACACAAAGCTCGATTCAACGCCAAACTTGGCCAAGTCTGAGCCAATGAGTTTGATGGTCGAGCCGAACATGGAGCGCGAGCACACGACATGGTCGCCCGCCTTGAGCAGGCCCATGCACATCATCAAAATGGCCGACATGCCTGAAGCCGTGCCCATGGCGGCTTCTGTGCCTTCCAGCGCGGCCAATCGCATTTCCATGCTGCTCACCGTGGGGTTGCCGTAGCGGCCGTAGGTATAGCCTTCTTCGTCACCCGCAAAACGGCGCGCCGCGGCCTCGGCTGTGGGCTGCACATAACCGCTGGTCAGGTAAAGCGCCTCGGAATTTTCGCCATACTGGCTGCGTTCAACCGCCGCTCGCACAGCCAGGGTTTCGATGTGCAAGTCGTCAAATCGGGAGGTGTCTGTCATGGCTGAAACTCACACAGTGGCGTTGGGCAAAGCCAAACGCGAGTTGTCATCGTCGCCCTCTTCGGTTTGAGGGCGGGTTTGGTTCAAACGGCTGATGTCGGCGGCAGAGATATCACCTGTCACGTATATGCCATCAAAGCAGGAGGCATCGAAATTCGACAGCACACCGCTGGCGTTGACACGCGCTTGGGCCACAGCGTTTTTCATGGCGTCCACGTCTTGGTAAATCAGCGCATCGCAACCGATGATCTGGCGAATTTCTTCCACACTGCGCTCGTGCGCCACCAATTCTTCTGGCGTGGGCATGTCAATGCCG
>CAMCNQ010000345.1 GCA_945875955.1 Limnohabitans sp. Rim8
TTGCAAGCAGCACGGCGCAGGACTGCGAATGGTTGCTCAACAAGATCCATGACAATGGTTTTGACATTTACATCGCCGATTTCGAGCACCTGGGCGTTTACGCTTGCCGGATTTTGGTGCCCGGCATGTCGGAAATCTACCCGGTGGACGACCTGGACTTTGAGAACAACAGCATTGCCAACGCCATGCGCGAAGCCATTTTGAATTTGCCCGATTTGGACGACGAGGAATGCAGGGATTTGCTGGCCAGTCTGAACGAGTCGGGCTTGGCCGACCAGCGCCCGGTGGCCGCCGTGATTGGCATGGCGGCCGATGCCGGTTCTTTTTGGGCCGATCTGCGGGTGGGCGAGTTGAAAACCTTGTTGGCCCTGGCCTCGGGCAACGAAGAGGCCACGCTCGAAGGCTGCGAATGGATTCGCCATTTTGACCAAATCGAAGCCCAGCGGCGTGCCGTCTATGCCTGCGTGGAAACCTTGATTCAGCTTTCGGACGGTGGCAACACCGGGCCTTATCTTTCGACTTTGAAGCAGTTGTATGGTGCTTCGGCGGTGCTGCAGGCCCAGGCCTTGATCGCACAGACCGACCGGTTCATGGGCATTTCTGCGCCGGGTTTGGAGATGGCCGGCTGCGCCATGCACCAAAAGCTGCTGACCGCCTACGGCAAGGTACAAGCGCTCAAGGCCCAGGCCTTTGGCTCAAACTGAAGGCTGCCTCAAAGCCCCAGGCTTTGCAGCTGCACCAAGCCTTTGGGGGTTTGCAAGCTGGCCACCAAATTGGCCTCTCCCGTGCTGACGTCCACACCCACCAGCCCCAACGCGTCGTAAGCGGCCTGCAGTTTGACCCCGCTGGGGTGGCTGACGCTCAGGCTTTGCAGGGTCACGCCAGAGCGGGGCAGGCTGTTGCGCGGATGCAGGCGCAAAGGCTCGGTGGCGTCGGGTTTGCCCCATTGGATCAGGGTGGGCAAACAGCCGTTGAACAGGCGTTCGCCATCGTCGCGCACGGTGATTTGCCAGTTCAGCGTGCCTTTGCTCGACTTTCGGCTGGCATGAACCACTTGGCCGCGTTCAATGCCTTGGCTGCGCAGCAGGTGGCGGGCGGCTTTGATGTCGTCGGTGCTGGTCACGAAATGCACCAGACGCGGGCCAGCGGCCACGGCCTTTTGCAAAGCCGCATCGTCCATGTCAAACCAGCGCGGCACTTGGGCACGTTTGGGGATCACGGCCAGCGGGTTGATGGCGATGATTTCAAAATAAGCCAGGGGAAAGCTGGGCGTGGCGATTTTGAACAAGCGGTTGTGCGTGCCGTATTTCTCGTGCTCGCCACCCGGCCCGGGGGTGATGCCCAGGGTTTGCTCGCACCACTGCACGCCTTCATCCAGCGAAGAGGCCATCACAACGAGGTGGTCAATTTGGGTTTTCATGGGGTGTCTGTCTGTTTGGGTGGAGTCATGGGGCCTGGTGCAAAGCCGTATGCCTTGGTTTCTTGGGCCCAGCGGCCAAAGCCTGAAAGCTGGCAAAACAAGCCCAGCTGTTCTCTTTGAGCATACCCCAAGCCCCCCCTTGAATCGGCCGGCGCTGTGGGCGTTCACCCCTGGCTTTGCACGCCTGCCACAATCGGGGTCACGACTCAAATGGAACGCTTATGTTGATGGATGCCGATGAAAGCCAATTGGTGCTGGTGGATTTCCAAACCCGCTTGAAACCCGCGATGCTGCAGGCCGATGCGGTCTGGGCCAACGCCGCCCGACTGGCCAGCCTGGCCCAGGCCCTGCAGGTGCCCATCTGGGGCACTGAGCAAAATCCCTCCCGCCTGGGCGAGATGCCGCCCGAGTTGCGCGGCCGCTGCCGCAAGGTGCTGGCCAAGATGCAATTCAGCGCGGTGGAAGAGGGCTTGGGCGAATGGCTGCAACCCGAACCGGCGCAAGCCCCACGCGGCAATGCGCGCAGCTTGCCACGCCATTTGCAAAAGCCGCCAGCGAACGCCCAAGAGCGCAAAACCATTGTGCTGGCCGGTTGTGAGGCGCACATTTGCCTGATGCAAACGGCCTTGGACTTGCTTGAAGACGAGTTCGAAGTCTGGGTGGTGACCGATGCCTGCAGTTCCCGCACCGAGCGCAACCGCGATGCGGCCTATGACCGTTTGGCCGGGGCCGGGGCCGAATTGGTCACCGCCGAAATGGTGGCTTTTGAGTGGGTGCGCAGCGCCGAGCACCCTGACTTCAAACTCTTGCAAAGCCTGTTCAAGTAAAAGACACCGCAGGCCTTGGCCTGCGCAGGGTCATGACTGTGACAAAGTCAGCTTGCAGCAAGTCCTTTGCTCATAATTATGAATTCACAATAGGAGCTGGCCCCTGAAGGGCAGCTCTCTTGAGGCGTTCATTTGGTGGTATTGAGGAGACTTTCATGGGCAGCTTTGCTGACTTTCACGCGCGTTCCATCCATGAGCGCGACGCTTTTTGGGCCGAGCAGGCGCAGCTGGTGGACTGGAAAGTCCAGCCACAGCAAATTTGCGATTACAGCAATCCGCCTTTTGCCAAGTGGTTTGTGGGTGGGCAAACCAATCTGTGCCACAACGCGGTGGACCGGCACTTGGCCGAGCGCGGTGACCAGAGCGCGCTGATTTTTGTATCGACCGAAACCGGCGAAGAAAAAACCTACAGCTACCGCGAACTGCACGCCGAGGTGCAACGCATGGCGGCCATCTTGCAAGCGCTGGGTGTGGTCAAGGGCGACCGGGTGCTGATTTACATGCCCATGGTGGCCGAGGCGGCTTTTGCCATGCTGGCCTGCGTCCGTTTGGGGGCCATCCATTCGGTGGTGTTTGGCGGGTTTGCCTCGCATTCCCTGGCCACCCGCATTGAGGACGCCTCGCCCAAAGTCATCGTCAGCGCCGACGCAGGTTCGCGCGGCGGCAAGCGCGTGGCCTACAAGCCCTTGTTGGACCAAGCCATTGCCTTGTCGGCCCACAAGCCCGAAAAGGTCATCATGGTGGACCGCCAATTGGTGGCCTTCACCCCGGTGGCCGGGCGCGATGTGGACTA
>CAMCNQ010000346.1 GCA_945875955.1 Limnohabitans sp. Rim8
CTTGATGGCCATTCAATGGCATCAACAAGACAAAGTGGCCAATGAAATCGCGGCCATCGACGCTGCTTTATTGACCGACGAATTGCCTCCTGATGCCTACACAGATGTCGGATTTGTCCAATTTTTAAAGCACGGGCTTCGAACCAATACCAGCACGCATGACTGAAATGAGCGTCCGTTTCCGACTTGCCACTGCCCTCGCCTTGAATGGGTGTGTTGGTCTGGTCTTGTCCGCATTGACGCACCACGTCAGTGCGCAAAGTGCGCCACACGAAGGTTCACAACCCACTCAGCTTGAAGTCAAAGCACAAAAACCGCCCGCATCCAATCCCTCTAAAGCTTGGCAGCAACTGAGCCCCAACCAAAAGCAGGCCTTGGCTCCTCTCGGCGCGCAGTGGAGTGCGCTGACCGGACAACAGCAACGCAAATGGCTGGCCATTTCTCAAAATTTCAGCCAGTTGTCCGTGGCAGATCAAATCACCATGCACGCTCGCATGACCGATTGGGTTTCTTTGAGTCCACAACAACGCAATGTGGCTCGGCTCAATTACAACCGCCTGCAAACTGTCTCCCCAGAGGACAAAAAGGCCAAATGGGAGGCTTACCAAGCTTTGTCTGACAAAGAGCGTCAATGGCTTTCTTCTCAATCGAAAACCCCAACCAAGAGCGCTGCACCCACCAACAAACTGCCGCTGTCGCATCAGGCCGCTACACCGGCGGCTGAGCCCAATCCATTGAAAAAAAGCCCGAGCACGCAAATCGATAAAAAGACCCTGCTTCCGAGCTTGGCCAAGCCTGCGCGACCGCCAGATCCACCCGCGCGCCCCGCCAGCCCCAATGACACGGAAACCTATTTAGAAACCGCTCCGACATGACCTCTATCGGCGCAGTTGCATCCCAAAGACCCTCTCTTTTGGCACCCTCATTGACGCGCCGCATGGCGTGCTGGGTTTACGAGGGCATGCTGCTGTTTGGTGTCATGGTGTCCTCAGGCCTGGTTTATTTTGTGGCCGCCTATTGGTTGACCGGCTTGGCACCAGGCGACATGCTAATCCACCCTCAACTCAAATGGGGCTTGCAAGCCAGCAGTTTTTTGGTATTGGGGCTTTATTTCATTTGGATGTGGCGGCGTGGACAAACTTTGGCCATGAAAACCTGGCGCATCCAGATCGTCGACACAAAGGGGGGGAAAATCCAGCGCCACACCGCGCTCAAGCGCTACCTGGCCAGCTGGTTGTGGTTTATCCCGCCGCTGGCGGCCTCTTTTTTCTTGGGTTTGTCCGCTGCCGGGATTGGTCTTCTGAGTTTGGCCTGGGTGGTCGTTTGGGGATTGCTTAGCAAATTCCATCCCCAAAACCAGTTTTGGCATGATGCCTTGGCTGGAAGCAGCCTGATTTGCGCACCCGCTGAACCCATTTGATTTCGTTTTTATGCAAGACACATCGGCACCCCCTTCGCCAGAGGTCAACCCTCAAAAGTTGCGAAAAGGTCTGAGCAGAATTTTCCATGCAGGAGGCTATTCGCTGCAAGGCTTAAAGGCGGGATGGGGGGAGACGGCCTTTCGACAAGAGGCCATCATGGCTTTTGTCTTGGTCCCCTTGGCTTTTTGGCTGGGTCAAAGCTGGGTAGAAACCGCCTTGTTGGCCGGCTCGGTCTTGTTCGTCATGGTTGTGGAATTGCTCAACACCTGCATTGAGTCCGCCATCGACCGGATTGGCCCCGAATGGCACGACCTGTCCAAACGCGCCAAAGACATGGGCAGTGCTGCCGTGCTGCTGAGCTTGCTTTTGTGTGTCGGCATTTGGTTGGGTGCCATTTGGCAGCGAATATCCTGAGTCCATGTCAGCCATACCCACCACCAGCGCATCATTTTCTATTTGCGTTTATTGCGGCTCCAAACCTGGCCACAACCGGGCCTTTTCTCAAATGGCCATCGAGGTTGGAAGCTGGATAGGCCAACATGGCGGACAGCTGGTTTATGGCGGTGGTCGCAATGGCTTGATGGGTTTGGTGGCAGAAGCCACCTTGGCCGCCGGTGGCACCGTCGTGGGCATTATCCCCACTGCCTTGGTTGAAAAGGAATGGGCCCACCACGGCTGCACCGAATTGCATGTGGTGCCCACCATGCATGAGCGAAAACGACTCATGGCTGAAAAAGCCGATGCCTTTTTGGCCCTGCCCGGCGGCATAGGCACCTTTGAGGAGTTGTTTGAGGTCTGGACTTGGCGTCAGTTGGGTTACCACGACAAACCCGTGGGCATTCTCAACAGTGAAGGCTACTACGATGGCCTGATTTCATTCATCGATGGTGTGGTTCAAGCGGGTTTCATGGCCGAATGGCAAACCCAATTGGTCAGCATAGGCACCGAACCCAAAGCCCTCTTGCAAAGTTTGGTGGAAAAGGCAGGCTTCTCACCCCCGGCTCAAATGCAAGGCATTTGAGCCCCTTTCACAGATTCGGGGCCGTGAAGGTGCCCCAATCCAATAAAAAACGCAGCCAATCAGATGGCGGTTTCGTCTTGCTCGCCGGTGCGTATGCGCACCACGCGCTCAACGCTTGTGACAAAAATCTTGCCATCGCCGATTTTGCCGGTTCGGGCGGCCTTGACGATGGCATCCACACAGTTGTCGACGTCTTCGTCTTTGACCACCACCTCAACCTTCACCTTGGGCAAAAAATCGACCACGTACTCAGCACCCCGGTACAACTCGGTGTGGCCCTTTTGTCGACCAAAGCCTTTGACCTCGGTGACGGTCAGTCCGGTCACGCCACATTCGGCCAGACTTTCACGCACCTCTTCCAATTTGAAGGGCTTGATGACGGCGGTGATTTGTTTCATGAGAGAGTCCTCAAAAATAGGAATTAAGCGCGGAATTTGTTGGTCATAGGATAACGCCAATCTTTGCCAAAGCTGCGGTGCGTCACACGAATGCCCACAGGGGACTGACGGCGCTTGTATTCGTTGAGCTTGATCAATCGCGTGACCTGCTCGACATCGGCACGCTCAAACCCGTCAGCG
>CAMCNQ010000347.1 GCA_945875955.1 Limnohabitans sp. Rim8
GTAGCGCTCGGCATCGAGTTGCAAGGGCTGAGAGGGGTGGTGGTAGGTGATCAGCAGATCACAGCCCCCCTCCACCAAGCGCATGGCCGCGTCGTGCACATTCAAGGCGATCAAGCGGCTTTTGATCGGGCCAAAACCTTCGCGCAAGCTGGCCACCCAAGCAGGAAAGAAGGTGAAGGCCAGGGTGTGCGGCACGGCAAACTCAATGAAGTCGTGCCCCGCCGCGTTGTGGCCACGCAGCATGGCGCGGGTGTTTTGCAGCGCCTGCAACATTTCCAACGCCTGTGCATACAAGGTTTGACCCGCAGAGGTGAGTTTTGTGGGGTAAGAACTGCGGTCGACCAAATCGGCGCCGGCCCAAGCTTCCAGGGACTGGATACGCCGCGAAAAAGCCGGTTGCGTCACATGGCGCAGCTGTGCAGAGCGGCTGAAACTGCGGGTTTCAGCCAGACTCACAAAGTCTTCAAGCCATTTGGTTTCCATGCCGAATTATGTCGCGGCTGCAGGCGCTTGAGGCGTCGTGGGCGCTTCTGAGTTTTGCTGCAAGGCCCACATGCGCGCGTAACACCCTTGCAGGTCCAGCAACTGAGCATGGTTGCCACGCTCCAAAATACGACCGGCCTCCATCACCAAAATTTCATGCGCATCGACCACGGTGGACAGGCGGTGGGCAATCACCAAGCTGGTTTTGTTTTTCGCCACGCTGGCCAACTCGGACTGTATGGCCCGCTCGTTGGCCGAGTCCAGGGCTGAGGTGGCCTCGTCAAACACCAGAATCGGCGGGTCTTTGAGCAAGGTGCGGGCAATCGCCACGCGCTGCTTTTCGCCGCCAGACAGTTTCAAGCCGCGCTCGCCCACCGAGGTCTGATAGCCCTGGGGGGTGGAGGCGATGAAGTCATGGATGCGGGCGGATCGGGCCGCCCCTTCGATCTGCAACTGGCTGGCCCCGGGGCGGCCATAGGCGATGTTGTAGGCCACGCTGTCATTGAACAACACCGTGTCTTGCGGCACGATGCCCAAGGCTTTGCGCAGGCTCGATTGGCTGACTTGCCGAATGTCTTGGCCTGCGATGCGAATGAAGCCCTGCTGCACGTCGTAAAAGCGAAACAGCAAGCGGGCCAAGGTGGATTTGCCCGAGCCTGAAGGCCCCACCACCGCCACGGTCTTGCCCGCCGGGATCACAAAGCTGATGTCTGTCAAGATGGGCCGGTCGCTTTCGTAGGCGAAAGACACTCGGTCAAACACCACGTCGGGAGAGCCTTCAAGGGCCAAGGCCTGTGCGCCGGGCGCGTCGGCCACTTCGCGCTCGCGGTCCATCAGGACAAACATCTTGTCCAAATCGGTCAGGCTTTGCTTGATCTCTCGGTAAAGCACGCCCAAGAAATTCAGCGGAATGTAGAGCTGGATCATGAAGGCGTTGATCATGACCAGGTCGCCCAAGGTCATGCGCCCGGCCACCACACCCTCGGTGGCACGCCAGAGCATGGCCACCAAGGCGGTGGCGATGATGAGTTGCTGCCCGGTGTTGAGCAGGGACAAACTGGTCTGTGCCTTGAGCCTGGAGCGGCGCAAACGGTCCAGGCTCTCGTCGTAGCGCCCGGCCTCAAAGGCTTCGTTGCCAAAATACTTGACGGTTTCGTAGTTCAGCACCGAATCGATGGCCCGGGTGTGGGCGGCCGAGTCGAACTCGTTGGCTTGTTTGCGAAACTGCGTGCGCCACTCGGTGATGCGGACCGTGAAAAAGATGTAAAGGCTCAGGGCCAGCAAGGTGATGCCGGCAAACCAGGCGTCAAATTTGACGGCCAAGATGGTCAGCACCAAGCCCACCTCGATCAGGGTGGGGATGATGCTGTACAGCGAGTATGAAATCAGCGATTCGATGCCGCGCACGCCACGCTCGATGTCGCGCGTCATGCCGCCCGTCTGTCTGGCCAGGTGAAAGCGCAGGCTCAGCGCATGCAGGTGTTCAAAGGTCTGCAGGGCAATGCTGCGCGAGGCCCCTTGCGTGGCCTTGGCGAACACCAACTCGCGCAATTCGGTGAAGGCCGAGGTCAGCAAACGCAAGGCCCCATAGCCCAAGAGCAAGGCCATGGGCACGACCAACACCACCTGGGGGTCGCCTGGTTTGAAGCTCATGGCGTCTATCAATTCCTTGAGCAGCAGAGGAACACTGACATTGGCCAGCTTGGCGCCCACCATCAGGCTCAGGGCCACGACGACGCGCCATTTGTATTCCCATAAATAAGGCAGCAGCCGAGACAGGGTTTGCCAATCTCCCCCACTGGCCGGGGCAGCCGGTGCGGGCGCGGCGCCTTTGTGGGGTTGAGGGGAAGCGGGGGCAGTGGGTTCGCCGTGGTGGCGCATAAGAGACAATCCGTTGAACTTTAAGCTCTGATTGTGCCCATGTCTGAAACCCAACACCCCCAAACCGTGGCTTTGCCCACCGACCAAGAGTTGGTACTCAAGGTCATTCCCATGCCCGCCGACTGCAATGCCAGCGGCGATATTTTTGGCGGCTGGGTCATGGCCCAGGTCGACTTGGCCGGTGCGGTTTTGCCCGCACGCCGCGTGCGCGGCCGCATGGTGACGGTGGCGGTGAATGACTTCATCTTCAAACAACCGGTCAAAGTGGGCGATATCTTGTCGTTTTTTTCACGCATCGTGCGCGTGGGCCGTACCTCGGTGACGGTGAAGGTCGAGGTTTTTGCCGAGCGCTTTCAGCTGCAAGGGCGCTACATCAAGGTGACCGAAGCGCACCTGACCTATGTGGCGGTGGACGACAAGGGCCTGCCCCGCGCCGTGCCTGCCGAATGAGGCGTCAGAACCAGACCCTGGTCTTGGCTTGAAGGCTTGGCCAAAAGAGTACGCAGCCGTGTACCCAGCGCCCATGTGCCCAGCGTCAATACAGCCGCTTCAAGAAACAATATAGGCCGCAGCGCCGGTGGACATCAGCACCCCGTCTGGGCCGCTGAAGTCCATGCGCGCAGAGCCCACGCGTGAGCCCACGCGC